>JAOZRY010000822.1 GCA_029939965.1 Bacteroidales bacterium
AAAAGGAGGTTTCGGGAATGAGCCTCACTGCTTTTGCATTATAATTTATCTGCTGTGCTGTTCCGCCCGAAATAATCAGGAGTGTTAAAATTGCAATACTTAAAAATTTTGCTTTCATAATATTATGTTTTTATTATTTAACTGTGGTTTTGATGTTGATGTTTTTTGATTATGAATTATTTATTTGCAAGTTTTTACTACTCTAATTGTATCACAGTCCACACCAATTCACGATTATTCCAGCATCTGTTTGGGCTAATATAGTAATTGAGTTCGCCGAAATGATCGGGTTGGGTGGTGGTGGATGCTGTTTCAGTAAAAGCAATTTCTGTTTTGGTGTGCTGCTGCTGATTATTAAAAAACCATAAACCAAATGCGGTGGTTAACAGAATTATTATTACCGCAGCCGTACGCCAAAATACCGTACGAAGAATAAGAGGCTTTTTTGCTGTAAAATGCAACTGATCGGATTCGGGTTTAAATGCCGGAATAACAAATTGTTGGTCAGGATTGAGTTGTTCAAGAGCAACAAGTGTATTTTCCTTTTTCTTTTTTACAGTTTCAAAAATCTCCTTTTGATCCATATTTTCGAGTAGCAATTTATCTACTTGCTCCACCTCTTTTTGGGAGAGTTCGCTATCTAAATATTTTAAAAACAGAAGTTCGTTATTCATTGCTTTCGTTATTTATGTTTTCGGATAATTTGTTGATAATTCTCCATAACGTTTTGCCTACAGATTTGAAGTTGATTCCGGTAGCTTCTGATATTTGCCTGTACGACAATCCATCTTGGTACATTAAAATCAGAAGTTGTTTTTCTGGTTTTAAACCTGCGATTGCTTTCCTTACCATCAAAGTTTTTTCATTATTGATCAAAATATTTTCGGGGTTTGTGTTTTCGATCGATTGTTTCTCAAGCAGGTTTTCGATTTCATGCCTGCGGGTATTGGTGTTTAGCAAGTTTAAACAAAGATTTCCGGCCACTTTGTAAAGCCAGGCTTTTGTGTTTTGGATATTTGCTGCGGGTTTGTTTTCGCGATTTAATAATTTAATAAAAGTTTCTTGTGTAATATCCCGTGCATTTTCGTGGTTGCCAAGCATCCGGAAACAAAAGTTATAAATTGCTTTATAATGTTGATTGTACAATTTTTTAAATTTTGCTTTTGTTTGCATCATGCTATTAATAAGAACAGGTAAAGTTATGATTTGTGACAAAACCGTGAAAGAAATGTTGAGGGTAGGGTGGGTTATTGGGTTAATTGGTTATTCTTTTTCTTTCTTCATTTCAGACTTCGTCAGTTTCTACTTACTCTGCGTTGCAGCTTTATTTTTATATCCTCATTTTCAAGTGTTAAATTGCGGTATAAAAATAAAACTGCGCCTTGATTAAGCGAAACTGACGAAGTCTGCATTTCGACATTGCCGGATAATACTCATCCGATGACTTTGAGTCATCGGATGAGTTGATACCTCCCCGCTACCGCTTATGCAAATCTATAAACTCGTAGCTTATCACATAAGAAATATAAATTTTAGCTATGAAGTTTTTCGTGGTGTAAATTGTAGCCACCCGCCGGAAAGTACCCGCGGCAGGGATTGGAGTGGTAGCTTGCTGAAGTGGCGGCTGATATTTTTGTTGGCCGGCGTAGGCTGACGAAGGAAGCCCACGTACGGCCTACAAAAATACAGCCGGCACAAAGCAACTACAAACGGAAAGCCCGGTTTAGCCGCCCAAAAAACAAAAACCCATAGATTAGGAAATCTTACGGATTTAGAGTGCAAAAAAAAAGACAACTCCTTTCGAAGCTGCCTTTTGTATTTTGAAAAAATGAAAT
>JAOZRY010000823.1 GCA_029939965.1 Bacteroidales bacterium
CTTACGAATCACCGTAATGATAAAAGATTACATCGACCTTGTATTTGCAGTAATCAAAAAAAATTATTTTAGCTCAGGTCTCACCCACAAATGGCTGTACCAGTGCCAGGTTTTTCCATCCGGCGATGGGGCTGTGAGTGTGTAAAGGGTTCTGCGGGCATTAATTCTCTGATCGGCTTTTAAAACTACAAAGGGTGAATATTGTTGATTGTTAATTTCTACAATCTCAGTTTTAATACCATTTGCAAAAAACTGTGCATCTTTAATATTCACAAAACCCGGAATAATATTAATTTTTATTATTGGTGGATTGTTATCAATAAATGGTGAATCAGGGTAAATAGTTCCAACCCGTAGTGCTTTCATACCGGATTTTTCTTTAAAACCTTTTACTGTGGCGAAATGCCCACCCATGGGAAATCGGGGAATTGCAAACTGATTTGAGCTTTCGGAGAATACCCCTGATTGTTGAACCACCGCCCCTTTAATACCTTCCTGGTAAAGTATTACTGCCAGACCAGAAGTCCATTCGCCATAAGGATAGGCATAATATTCAGGGTTATGATTCAGGTTATGCTTAAATACCAGCTTAGATTCAAGCAAATCTGAACGAAAATTTTCGGCTCTTTCCTTTTCAGGGAAATTTAAAAAATATGCATGTGAAACAGAGTGGTTTCCAATTTCAATTCCTGCATCCCGGACTTCTCTTATCTGATCCCAGGTCATAAAATCGCCACCACCTACTGTGCTGGTTTGGATAAAGATTGTAGCGTTAAAACCATATTTTTTTAACAGTGGCCAACCATGGGTATAAAAACTCAGGTATCCATCATCGATGGTGAGTATTACAGTTTTATCAGAAAAAGCTTTGCCTTCTTGCCAGTTTTTTACAGCTTCACCAAAAGTTAAAACAATAAAATTATTTTTTTTCAGGAAATCCAGCTGATGTTCGAAAATTTCGTTTGGAACATTTGTTTCAGGATAGCGATCATCTTCAAAACGGTGGTAGGCGAAAATGGGAATATCAAAAACAGATTTATCAGATTGAGCCGAAACCTGTAAAAATATGAGAGTTGTTAAGAGAAAAAGAATTGTTCGCATTGGGATGGAAACGAACTAAATCAATTTATTATTTTTTATTGTCGATTTATTATTGAAACCGCAAAGCGGGAAACTGACATCGTTAACATGTTAGCATTAGTGATTTTTAAGAGCCTATATGTAAGTTTATTTGAGATAATAGCTAAGTTTTTGTCCTGCCATATAATCTATAAAACTCTGGGTCATATTACCAACAACATCACTGAGCAGGCATTTTCCGAACGCACAAATCGGATTATTCATTGGGCATTTTGTTATCTCAATCCTACCCTCAATAGATTCATAAATCTCCAGCAGGTTAATTTGGTCGGCAGGTTTCCTGAGTTCAAAACCACCAAGAGGCCCACGATTTGAAATTAGGAAATCATCTTTAACGAGTCGCCGTAATACTTTAGCAATGTGGTGTTTTGATGAGCCGGTTTTTTCGGCAATCTTTACAACATTCAATTTGGTTTCTGACTTTGCAATGAGCACCATGCCATGAATAGCAATAGAGCCGGCTTCTGATAAAGAGAATATTTTCGACATTTCAATTGATTGTTAATCCCTTAATAAACAGAGAAATGTCAAAAGTATTTTTTAAATTCATTAATTCGGTATCCAATAGCTTATTTATAATTATTCTAATAATTGGGTTCTACTGCGAATTTGTGGAACATACAAAAATGATTCAATGATTCAATGATTTAAAGGTTCAAAGGTTCAATGATTCTCACCTTATCGCATTGTCTC
>JAOZRY010000824.1:0-564 GCA_029939965.1 Bacteroidales bacterium
AACTTCCGAGGTGAACGCGAGATATTTCCCGTCTGGAGACCAAACGATTCCGCTGGCGCCGGTAGAAATATGGCTGAGTTGACTTAGTTCGCTGCCATTGGGTGATACAAGAAAAATTTGCGGGCTTCCATTACGGGTAGAGATAAAGGCGATTTTTTTGCCACAGGGGCTCCAACGAGCACCGAAATCCGATTTTGGACTGTCCGTAAGCTGAACCGGATTACCGTCTTTGGTAGAAACAAGCCAGATGTCACTATTATTTTTATTAGTTTCCATGCTATAATAAGTAACGGTATAGCTGATCAATTTTCCGTCTGGTGAAATTTGTGGATCAGAAACACGTCCAAAA
Organism: Bacteroidales bacterium; assembly: GCA_029939965.1. Classification (GTDB taxonomy): domain Bacteria; phylum Bacteroidota; class Bacteroidia; order Bacteroidales; family 4484-276; genus SABY01. The sequence goes on from JAOZRY010000824.1 coordinate 350, forward strand.
GAAAATAAGTCTTCCACATTGATGGGACGTTTTGCGTCTGCAAAAAGACTGGTAATTGTGAGTATGGTAATCAACAAAATAATAGATAATCGTTTCATCTTTGGCTCCTTAAAATTTGACACGGAACATAAGTTTGGTGATTGTATTGATTTAATTGCGTTTAATATAATAACTTTCTGCTCAAATGTCAAGGAATTGTAGGATTATTTTATCCG
>JAOZRY010000824.1:574-1833 GCA_029939965.1 Bacteroidales bacterium
ACGTAAAAATAAACTGGGATCGGGATTAGATTTAATGAAATTCTATCATGATAACAGTGAAATCAAACACGGCGCTGATCTGGACACTCTGGACATCGATTTTCAGAAAAAGATCATTGTTGGAAAATTTGTTGACAAAGACAAACCAACGTTTGTGGATAACTGGAATACGCATCTACGTCATAAACTTGGTGATAAATTCGTGCATTACGGACCTGAAAAAAACATTGAAAAGAAAATAGCCTAAGTCTTTTAGTTTACAAAAATTATAAGTTTAGAAAGATATCTGTATTTAATAAATGAGTCCATTCTAAAAACCAGGTATTTTAATATTTTTCATAAATTATGGTGCTATAACTTCAATATAAACAGTTTTTGTTTTGATTAGAAAATACCTAATTTTTACCTTTTTAGAGTTGACTCATAAATATAAATAACAATACTTAGTCAAATTAATAAACGCTGGAGTGAGGTGGTTTTATGCACCACATTTTATACAGTCCATAAAGGGACTGGACTCCGGTCTGTAATAAAATTTTGTATTTGAAACCTAATTTGATCAAGTAGTAATTGATTTCAATTTTAATTTAAATTTTCTTCCCGGAGGAAAATAAATGGCAAAAACTGAAATTCGCGTCACCGGATTCGGTGGACAGGGTGTAATTCTTTGTGGTTATTTAATTGGAAAATCAGCCGCGATCAACGCCGGAAAACATGCCACGCTTAACCAGAGTTTCGGACCTGAAGCTCGGGGCAGCGCCTGCAGCGCCACGGTCATCGTTGATGATGACAGAATACTTTATCCCTATTTAACAAAACCGGATATTTTAATTTCCATGTCCCAGGAAGCGTACACCAAGTTTGAACCGGAGCTAAAAAATGATGGTTTGCTTCTTGTTGACGAAGACCTGGTAAAGGACGCCAAAGCCAGGGATAAAATAAAAATGTACAAAGTCCCTGCCACCAGGATCGCTGAAGATTTGGGCAGAAAAATCGTACTTAATATTGTGATGCTTGGCTTTTTCACTGCCATAGCTCAAATCGTCGATAAAGACGCAGTGCGCAAAACTGTGGAATCTTCCGTGCCCAAAGGAACCGAAGAATTGAACCTGAAAGCGTTCGACAAAGGTTATGAATCCGGTATGGAACAGTTGAAGGAAAAGAAGAAGTAGATGTTGATTTACGCGAATGGGATATTCAGCCACTATTTTTTTTGTTAGATGTTTGCTGGCACTCGAGTATAAAAAATGCCGCAAAGC
>JAOZRY010000168.1 GCA_029939965.1 Bacteroidales bacterium
TTTAGATGTTAGAATTTGGATGTTAGACTTTAGATGTTAGAGTTTAGATATTCATTATTCAATATTCAATATTCAATATTCGATATTCATTTATTTCCACGCTTTAACAAGCAATCCTGTACCTGTTTTATGCTTTATATTTACATCCAACACATTCATCAACAAAGCAAACCAATAAGTTAGAATGTAATAAAATGGGAGAATTACATAAAATATTTTTGATTTATTCAGCATCATGATTGGGTATTTCATTGATAAGTTCCACGAAAAATTTCCGGGCCAACCGTAAGTGTATTTAGCATCGGTTTTTGAAAACCCGGCTAATTTCAATTTCTCCTGTATTTCATCAATGTTATAACCATCTCTAACATGCTCATCGATAAAAGAAGCCGAACCATTATTTTCATATTCATTATGCTTGTGATGTTCGTGTACACCTGATCCACCCTGATCAGAAGGGGTTGAAATAATAAGCATTCCACCCTTTTTCATCGACTGATAAAAGTTTTTAAATACCTGTACATCTTCCTCAATATGCTCCATCACATCCACCGACAATACAATGTCGAATGCATTTCCACGAACAAATTTGGTAAGATCGGCATATTCAAAATTTACATTTTTACTCTTAATTTTATCAAAAAAAATCCGGCAATCTTCAATTTGTTCTGTTTTAATATCCACAGCCTGAACTTTCCAGTGAGGATATTTTCTGGAAAAAAAATACGAGTACTGCCCAAAACCTGAACCGGCATCAAGTATATCAGCCTGTTTTTTCTCCTTCGAATATCTCCTAAGTACCTTTTTTATATGCCAGGTACGAAGTAGCAAGATGTCGAGCAAAAAGTAAAATATTTTACGGTATCCGGGAGTTCGGTTGAAAACACCTCCCAATGATTTTTTTATCGGATCGTATTCCATGATGTTTTTTTTATTGGTCGTGTAAAAGGTTATCAATATTTTCGATGTAATCCAGGGAGTCGTCTTCAAAAAATTCCAAATCGGGAATATGACGAACCTGGTTTCTAATTCTCTTGCCCAAATTATATCTTATCTCGCCGGCTTGCGACTGAATTTTTTCAAGTAATTCTTCCTTTTCGTTTGTGGCAAACAAACTAAGGAATACTCTTGCCAGAGACAAATCGCGTGTTACATTTACTTTTGTAACCGTAATCATTGCCCCGCCGTATCTTCCTTTTCCATCGCGTTGCATCATTTCACCTAACTCGCGCTGCAACATTTTCGAAACTTTTAACTGTCGTTGTGATTCCATGCTGCAAAAATATAAAATGTTTTGATGTGTGCTTTTACAATTGGAAACTACCTTTTCAATAAAATGGGTTAATAATGATGAAATGCGATAAGGAGACAAGGAGAGAATGCGACAATGCGATAAGGAGACAAGGAGAGAATGCTATAATGCGATAAGGAGACAATGCGACAATGCGATAAGGAGAGTGTCATTAAAACATTGAAGCATTAAATCATTTTATCATTAAATCATTTTATCATTGAATCATTTTATCATTGTAGCATTGTAGCATTAAATCATTGAAGCATTTTATCATTGAATCATTTTATCATTGAATCATTTTATCATTTTAGCATTGAATCATTTTAGCATTAAAACATTGAAGCATTAAATCATTTTTATATTAATTTAAGTTCATTTTTTAAACCTATTACTTTTTTTCCTGTCTTTGTTTTTGTTATTAATCATAAAAACATTTTAGAAAATGAAAAAACAACATGTTGGTTAGTTTTGCAAATTAAGAGCCTAATTCAATTTATGATTTATTATTTATGATTTATTATTGAAATCGAAAAGCGGGAAACAAACATCGTTAACATGTTAGCATTAGTTGTTTTTTAAGAGCCTAAATATGAGTAATTTTGTTGCTGTGGATGCTTATTTTATGCTGAGTGGAGCATCCAACGGAACTATAAATATTATCGATCATCTTGATGTAACCCTGAGTGGTGCTTCAGTTTTGCGGTATTATGGCGATCCTGAGATTGGAAACGTAAACATTACAGATGCTTCATCGCTTATTAAATTATAGAAATGACAGGGCCTTTTACTATCCGAACTTCACGACTCGAATTAATTGCCGGCAACCACGAGATGGCCGAAGCTGAAATGACAGGAATCCAACGCCTTTCCAGATTGATAAATGCTGAATTTGCCCATGGGTGGCCGCCTCCTGAAAATGATGAAAATACCATGGAATGGTTCTTCACAAGGATTTATGATAATCCGGATGCCAGAGGCTGGTTAATGTGGTATTTTATTTTGGATGCAAACAACAAAAGAACAGTAATCGGAAATGGAGGATTTATGGGTATTCCTGACCGGAATGGTGTGGTGAAGTGCGGTTATTCAATTCTTGAACCTGTTCAAAATAACGGATATGCCACCGAAGCATTGGCTGGTTTAATAAAATGGGCATTTGCGAGCGGAAAGGTAAATACAATTATTGCTCATACCCTTGAGGGGCATCAGGAAAGCATTAATGTTCTCAAAAAGAATCAATTCAATTTTGTTGAAATGGGCCGGCAAAAAGGAACCATGAAATATGAATTACCCGGAAACAGAAAAAACTTTTAGGCTCACGAATAGTATTCGTATTTTTATTTCCTGTAGTTTTGCAATCAATATGCTTTTTTGCAGATAATTTAAGTAAAGTTATGTGTGTCCATAATATCGGTGTTTGGTTCAGAATGTGGGTGTTTTTTTGATTTAAGATATAAGATTAGCGATATTAGAATTTTGATTTGGCTGACTTCCACACACATTTTAAATCAAAAATCGCCTGCCTCGTTGGCAAGGCAGATCATTCTCCAATCGTCAATCCATTTATTTGGCACTTTATTGACGAACACTAATTAGAGAGGTCGGGACTGGTGTTCCAGTTGGTCTTCAAAACCAATAGCAGACGGATAAAACCGGCTGTGGCAGGTTCGATTCCTGCTCTCTCTGCAAATAAAAAAGGGTAATTATTTTTGGATGATAAAAAATGGTTAGGCATTTATTCTCTTCTGTGCTTCTCTGCATCCGGCAACGAAAATTGCCAATTATTTTAATTATTCAAACATTTAAAAGTACATTTTCAAAGCTATGCCGAAAAATGATGAACTAAGGAAACTTCCGGGGGTGGATACATTGATGAATGATAAAAGCATCAAAGAATTATTACAATCAAATTCCAAAGAAGTAACATCCTGGTTTATTAAACAAACATTGGGGCAATTTCGCCGGAATGCGCTTGATGGAAAAAAAATTCCTCCTGTTGAAGACATTATTTCGGAGGTTAAAATACAAATCGAAAACCTTACTACGAAAAGCCTCAAGCCTGTTATTAATGCCACCGGGGTAATTATTCACACCAATCTGGGACGAGCCCCGTTCGGATCGAAACTCCTTGAAGAGGTAAACGAAGTTCTGACGGGATATAATAATCTTGAATTTAACCTCGAAAAAGCAACTCGTGGAACACGCTACAGCCATGTAACCAAATTGTTGAAATACCTTACAAATGCTGAGGATATTTTGGTTGTGAATAACAATGCTGCCGCAATCATGCTTGTGCTGAGGACTTTTGCCAAATCCCGCGAGGTTATTATATCACGAGGCGAACTCATCGAAATTGGCGGATCATTTCGTATGCCCGACATTATGAGTGCCTCCGACTGCAAAATGATCGAGGTTGGGACAACCAATAAAACCAAAGTTGATGATTTTGAAAATGCATTGAACGAAAATACAGCCATTCTGCTTAAAGTTCACCAATCCAATTATGTAATAAAAGGTTTTACCACAGAAGCATCTTTGCCTGAGTTGGTAAAATTGGGGCGCAAGAAAAAAGTACCGGTAATTTATGATATGGGTTCAGGACTTTTGCGTAAAGCAAATATTGCATTTTTGAAAAATGAACCCGATGTAAGAACTACCCTTGCAACAGGTGTTGACCTGGTAACATTTAGTGGCGACAAACTGCTTGGCGGCCCGCAGGCCGGAATAATTGCCGGGAAGAAGAATATGATCGCTACATTAAAAAAAGATCCGTTAACACGTGCCCTCAGAGTTAGTAAAGAAACTCTGGCTATGCTCGAAACTATTGCCCTTGCTTACCTTGATGAACAGAAGCTAATTGCACTATGCCCAATTTTTCAGATGATGACTGCTAATGAAAGCGACTTACTGAAAAAAGCTGAGAAATTAAAAACCTTACTTGAAGCAGGAAATATTAAAACGATTGTTGTACACAGCGAAGGGCAGGCCGGTGGAGGATCGTTGCCCGAAAAACGAGTTAAAAGTTATGCCATCACCATCGAGTTCCCGAATGCATCAAGAAACCACAAAACTGAATTTGCTGAAAAAATATTTAGCCAGCTACTAAAATCAGACAAGCCGGTGCTTGGAATTATCCGCAAAGGAAAATTACTTTTCGACCTACTCACCGTTGCTGAAAACCAGCTTGAATTGGCTTCGGAAAATATCATAAGGACATATAAAGAAATTGTGTTAAAATGACCAAGCACCTTATAATAGGAACAGCCGGACACGTAGATCACGGGAAAACCGCTTTGATCAACACGCTTACCGGAATCGATTGCGATACACACAAAGAGGAAAAAGAACGTGGTATAACCATTAATCTTGGCTTTGCTCATCTGGAACTGGAATCCGAAATTTCGTTGGGAATTGTTGATGTTCCCGGGCATAAGGATTTTATAAAAACCATGGTAGCCGGCGCATACGGAATTGATTTTGTTCTGCTTGTGGTTGCCGCCGACAGCGGAATTATGCCTCAAACACGCGAACATTTTAACATTATGCGCATGCTTGGAGTTTCTAAAGGTTTGGTAGCACTAACCAAAGCCGACATTGTTGACGAAGAGATATTAGAGTTAGCCAAACTCGAAATTATGGAGTTTTTGGAAGGCTCTCCAATGGAAGATGCTTCAATAGTGGCAGTGTCGTCGGTAACCGGAGAAGGTATTGATGAACTCAAAAAAGAAATATCAAGGGTAGCAGCAGAGATACCGGAAAAATCTCACCACGAAAATTTCAGACTTTATATCGATAGGATTTTTAATGTAAAAGGTCAGGGGATTGTAATTACAGGTTCAGCATTGGGAGGGTCTGTAATTGCCGGACAGAGCATTTTTTTACTCCCCGGAAATCACGACAAACTAAGGATTAAATCCATTCAGCGGCATGGTAAAAAAGTTGAAAAGGTTACAGCCGGCGATCGTGCTGCCCTAAACCTTTCGGGGCTGAAGTACGATGATTTTGAACGGGGCATGCTTTTGTCGGATAAATTGCTCGAAGAAACCTTGATGGTTGATGCATTGGTGGAATTATTTGATCTACAGGTACGACTTAACTTATGGTCGCATGTGATTTTTCATACCGGAACTTTTTCTACAAAAGTGCGAATACATCTGCTCACCACCGATTCGCTATCAGGAAATGAAAAAGCTGTGGTACAAATTCACCTGGAAAAACCGGCTATCTTACTCAACAACGATAAATTTATTATCCGCAATTCGAGCAACGACCTTACCCTTGGTGGTGGAACAATACTCGATACCCAACCTTTGCATCATCGCCGCAGAACAGATTTGTTAAAACAAAAGATGCAGCTTTTGGCTGATGCCATGATCAACAAAGCCAACAGGATTCAATTGATCATACTTGAATTAGAAAAGTCAGGGAAGCCTTTTCAAATGCTTGAAATTGGTGAGAAAATAAGCCTTACCGCCGAAGAAATTGAAAATGCTGTTGTGGAAAACCCCGATAAAATTTATATCCGTGAAACAACCAACGGCAAATACCTTGTTTCCGAATCGTATCAGAATAAAATCAGAAACGGAATTCTTGAAGAACTAAAAACCTTTCATGCACAAAACAACCTCATGGAGAGGGGTTTGGATGCCAGGGAACTAAAAGGTAAATTTGCAATAAAGTCGATAGCAGAAACTGATATCTTGAATCAGATACTGCAAACTCTACTTGAAGACGGTAAGATTAGAATTGTGGGTAAAACTTTTGCTTTAAAAAACCATGAGGTGAAACCTGATAAAAAAATGCAGGAGCAGCTTGATTGGATAGATTATGTTGCAAATAAAAATGGATTGCAGCGATTAACACGCACTGAGCTGGAAAAGAAAGCAACAAATGAGGGATTCCAAAAGAGCAGGATTAAAATGCTTCTTCAGTTCCTTGCCCAAAAAAATGTTCTGTATTTTAATGGCGAAGATATTTTACATGCTTCACCTGTTGCCAAAGCCCGCATAGCACTACTCAAAGCCTTAGCCGGAAAGCCAAAAGGCATTAATGAAAAAGAGTTTCGGATACTACTTGATGCCCCAAAAAAAACCATCCAGGTTTTGATTGATATTTTTGTGAATGAAGGTGTGATACAAAAAGAGACGTATTATCTGCATATTACCGAAAAAGGTAAGGGGTTGTTGTAATTATTATCTATGTAGTGTGCGCCAGAAAACGTTGATATTATCGTTTGACACTACCAATTATCTATTCATTATAAATTTGCTCCTGCACATGCGCATAGCCTCTTAATTTGCAAAACTAACCAACATGTTGTTTAAATATTTTGTTGGCAATTTCCCGTTTTGCGGTTTCAATAATTAATCATAAATAGTAAATCATAAATCGAATTAGTGTCTTGGCAATTCATAGAATAGTTTGGGAATTAA
>JAOZRY010000825.1 GCA_029939965.1 Bacteroidales bacterium
ACCCACATTATGGACGGACACTAATTATGCTTTTGAACATACCCGTTGGCAGATGAAACGAACAAATCATTAAATTTTACTAATCTGTTCCTGTTCGGTATAAAATCGTTCTATTTTTACAGTTTTTATTTTTATCAGTATTATGATTTCAACATGGCTTAACCGGACAAACATCTATTACTTTGGATTGGCATTAATGCTCATCGCACTGCCGCTATCCAAATACCTGATGAGTGTTGCACAACTTATGCTTGCTGCCAATTGGTTAATCGATCCAAAGATTCTGGAAAAGTGGCGGGCATTTTTCAAAAATAAACCTGCCATGGTGTTGGCTTCCATTTTTGTAATTCATGTTATTGGACTCATCTGGACAACCGATTTTGATTATGCTGTAAAAGATTTGCGAACAAAAATTCCGCTACTTGCTCTGCCCATAATCATTTCTACCTCACCCAAAATAAGCAAAAGACTTTTTCATTATTTAATACTCATATTTATTGCTGCCAATGTGGTTGGGTCATTTTTTAGTATTCACAAACTGCTTACCGAAGATATTATCGAGATTAGAAAAATTTCGATGTTTATGTCGCACATCCGGTTTAGCCTCAACATTAGTGTTGCCATTTTTTCAGGCTTTTACCTTGTTTTCATATCCTCACTTTTTAGCCAAAAGATAAAAGCACTTATCTTCCTTTTGGTGCTGTGGCTTATGATCTTCCTTGTTATTCTGGAATCAATTACAGGTATTGCCATTACAATTATTACTACCTGGATTTTGGCAGTGATTTATATTAAGAATTCAAAGCAAACATCATTAAAATACACATTATCAATGCTACTGATATTGTTGCCGTTATTGCTGTTTTTCTATATCAGGAGTCTGTACATAGATTACATTCCTGAAAAACCTTTTTACCATGCTGAACTCGAAAAAACAACCAGTCGGGGAAACCCATACACCCACGATTCTATTTCTTATCTGTGGGCCGAAAACGGAAACTGGACAGGGCAATACATACAGAAAAGGGAGTTGCAACTTGCCTGGAACAAACGTAGTACACTCAAATTTTACAGTAAGAATAAATCAGGGTATCTTGTGTACCATACATTAATTCGCTATTTAACTTCTAAAGGATTGCGCAAAGATGCGGATGGCCTTGCAGCACTTTCTGACGAAGAAATTAAATACATCGAAAATGGTATTGCAAGCATTAATCAGGTTACCGAATCGAGTCTCAAAAACCGTATCAGAACCATTATTTGGGAAATCATGGTTTACAATCAAACAGGATACATCAGCGGAAATTCCCTTACCCAGAGGCTCGAATTTTTGAAAGTTGGTGTAAGAATAGTGAAACAAAATTTTTGGTTGGGCACCGGAACCGGCGACATAAGTAATGCTTTCAAAACCGGGTACGACGAAATAAATACACAACTCAAACCACAGTTTCGCTGGCGAACCCACAATCAATATTTCAGCATCCTGGCAACGCTGGGGATTTTTGGATTTCTATGGTTTATTTTTTCGCTGGTTTATCCGGCTCTAAAACTCAGAATGTTTGACGACTATTATTATTTTGCATTTTTTTGCATCTTAATACTTTCAATGCTTACAGAAGACACAATAGAAAACCAGGCAGGGGCAACATTTTTTGCTTTTCTTACCTGCTTTTTCTTGTTTGCACGTAAGGAGAAGGATTGTTTTTTATCTAAATGCTAAAATGATTTAATGCTTCAATGTTTTAATGATACAATGATTCAATGCTAAAATGCTACAATGATTTAATGCTTCAATGATAAAATGATTCAATGCTAAAATGATTTAATGCTA
>JAOZRY010000826.1 GCA_029939965.1 Bacteroidales bacterium
GCCAAGTTTTACTGCCCTTTCCTGGTCAAGACCAGTGTCTTTTACAAGAGAAGCATATTGTTCAAAGGCCTTGTCAATTGCCTCTTTTTCCAGCACCTGTACTTTTCCAGGATCGGCAAGTCGTGAAGAGAGCATGGAAAAAAGACCTTTTTGCAAAAATGAGAGATCCTGATTGGAATTTATTTCTAAAGGACAGACAGCAACTTTTTTTATGGTGTTGCAATGGCCAGTGTTCACAAAAATCATGGTGCTCAAGAATAAAACCACAACACAGGTTATTGCTTTTAATTTTATGCTATTGTTGATCAAAATATTGACTCCTTTATAAAATTTTTATTTATCACAGCCATGATTTATATAACATTATGGATAATCAGGCAAGTTTATAATTAACCTTACAACACCCTTTTAAACAGTTTTTCAATTTGATTTTTGTTCCAGGTGACAATAATTGGGCGGCCGTGGGGACAGTGGCGCGAATTTTCACACTGTTCAAGATCAATTAGCAACTGCTGGATTTCTTGTTTATTCAAGGTTAGGTTCGCCCTTATTGCGCTGTGGCAAGCCATTAAAATAAGACATTTATCAAGCCATGCCTCTCTGGAAAATTTATCTTTTTTATTCAGGGCTGTCTCAAGAATATCAAGAATTATGGGTTTGACCTCTTTTTGTTCAATAATGGATGGAACAGATTTTATAATAAAAGTTGTATCACCAAATGGTTCTATTATCATGCCAAGGGTTTTTAAATCATCAATGATTTCCAGTAAAAGGTCAGTCTCTTTAAAATTCAGCTCAAGGGTTTCAGGAATAAGAAGGTTCTGGGCCTGGACATTAAGTGATTTATATCTTTTTTTAAGTTTTTCATAGACAATACGTTCATGGGCTGCATGCTGGTCAATGAGCATCAGGGCATTGTTTGATTCTGCTATGATGTAAGTTCCCATTGTCTGGCCGATGATTGTAAGTTTTGAATTTTGAGTTTTGAATTTTGAATTTTGAGTTGTGAGGGGTGAGTTGTGGGGAGTAGGGAGTGAAATATCTGGTTCAGGGGGGTGGAAAGCTGGCTGCCACTCCATGGCACGCTCTTCAATCTTATTTGCCTGTCTGGATTCAATCTGCTCAGATCTCATTGGTTCAGATCTCATTGAATCTGTTCTAATCTGCTCAGGTTGAATCTGGTCTGTACCAGTCTGGTTAAATTTAATCTGATCATATTCAGCCTTACTGGTCTTAAAGTCTTTATCAATATACTCAAATTTTTCTTCAGGGATAATCTTTGTTCTTGAATAAGCTGTAATATTCTGCTGTTCCCGGGACAGAGTGTTTTCAATGGCTTGGGATACAGCTTTATATACAGCCTGGGCATTAAAAAATTTAATCTCTCTTTTTGATGGATGAACATTTACATCCACCTTGTCAAAACCAAGATCAATAAACAATACACCAAGAGGGAACCTGCCTTTCATGATTCTCTGCCTGTAGCCTTGAAAAACAGCAGAGACAATTCCCCTGTCATAAACAAGGCGGTTGTTTACAAATAAGAAGATTTTTGATGATGTACTTCTTGTTATTGAAGGGTTGGAACAAAAACCATGAACATGCACCGGACATTGAAGCTGCAAATTATTAAAATCGAGTTTATAAAGCTTGTCTGCTGTATCTCTTCCAAGGACATTAACAGCTCTTTGGAACAGATCATCAGATGATGAAAAGGTTTTTTGCAGTTTATTGTTTGAAAACAGTCTGAACTGGATGTGTGGATTTCCAAGTGCCATTCCTGATATGGTATCTACAATATGGCTGTTTTCCGTATTATCTGTTTTTA
>JAOZRY010000827.1 GCA_029939965.1 Bacteroidales bacterium
CGCTATAAATGAAAGGCGAGATGCGCCGGAATAAACATTGCCGGTCTTTTATGTTTCGGTACGCTGCACCTGAGGTTTATTTTTGTTTGCTGGTATAATTATAGAGCCATAATTTTTGTTGTTTATGTCCCGCTTTGCGGTTTCAATCATTAATCGGTATTAAAAAATATACAGTTGATTTGTTGTTTACAACACTATAAAAATCAAAAAATGGTTGTTGTGTAATTATTATCTAATTTTGCTTTTTATTAATAATTATAAATCAATATTTTTATGACAGAGTATGCCAAAAAGAAAGTAATGCTGATGATTCTTGATGGGTGGGGAGTAGGAGATAAATCCGGATCGGATTGCATTTTTCAGGGAAACACACCTTACATCGACAGCCTGATGCAAAACTACCCGACTTCGCAATTGCTAACTTGTGGCAAAGATGTAGGTTTGCCCAATGGCCAGATGGGAAATTCGGAAGTAGGACACCTGAACATTGGTGCCGGCAGGGTTGTGTATCAGGATCTGGTTAAAATTAATCTGGCAATAAAAGATAACTCTATAAATAAAAATGAGCAACTGGTTCGAGCTTTTTCGTATGCCAGAGATCACAGTAAAAGTGTGCATTTTATCGGATTGGTTTCCGAAGGAGGTGTTCATTCTATGCAAACACATTTGTACAAACTTTGCGATATTACTCAGTATTATGGTTTAAAAGATGTTTTTATTCATGCATTAACTGATGGAAGGGATACCGATCCGAGAAGCGGAATAGGATTTGTGAAAAACCTGGTTAATCATCTGAAATTATCTAACGGTAAGATTGCCTCTTTGATTGGTCGTTATTATACTATGGATCGCGATAACCGCTGGGATCGGGTAAAAGAAGGTTACGATCTGATGGTGAATGGTATGGGTAAAAAGTCGCAGGATATTTTGCAATCCATGCAGGAATCGTATAATGCAGGTATTACTGACGAATTCATTAAGCCAATTGTTATGGTTGATGATGCGGACAAGCCTGTTGGAACTATTAAAGAAGGTGATGTTGTAATTTGTTTTAATTTTCGTACTGATCGCTTACGGCAGATAACCAAAGCTCTAACTCAGCAAGATTTTCCTGAATTAGGCATGCATACTTTGAACCTGGAGTATTATACCATGACAAATTATGATGAATATTTTAAAGGTATTAATATAATATTTGAAAAAGATAATGTGAAGAATACGCTTGGAGAGATTGTTTCAAAAGCCGGTAAAAAGCAAATACGAATTGCAGAAACTGAAAAATATGCACATGTAACTTTCTTCTTCTCAGGTGGTCGTGAAAAAGAATTTGAGAATGAAAAAAGAATATTGATTCCATCGCCAAAAGTAGCAACTTACGATTTGCAACCCGAGATGAGTGCCTACAAGGTAAAAAATGCCATTGTTGATGAATTAAGAAAACAGGAGGTGGATTTTGTGTGCCTGAATTTTGCTAATGGCGATATGGTGGGGCATACGGGCGTGAAGAGTGCAATATTGGAAGCCGTTGAAGCCGTTGACAATTGTGTGAGCGAGGTAATAGAATCAGCCAAAGCAAATGGATATGATGTAATGATTATTGCTGACCATGGTAATGCTGATTATGCAGTAAATTCGGATGGTTCTCCAAATACTGCTCACTCTCTCAATCCGGTGCCATGCATTTTGGTTTCGAACAGGTTTAACAAAATCAGGAACGGTATTCTGGCAGATGTTGCACCAACTATCCTTACTATAATGGGGCTGGATGTACCTGCAGATATGACCGGAAAAGTATTGGTTTGATAAAAGGTATTATTTTTTTGGTT
>JAOZRY010000828.1 GCA_029939965.1 Bacteroidales bacterium
ACATAATATATAGCGAATAGAACCACAGAAAAACATAATATTATTCGGTTAGGATCGAGATAAGAGATAATATTCTTTGGTTTGCAAGTTGGGTTTTACTTAATGTTGTATTAATATACTCGTTGCCTCGTAGTGCCAAGCGGCAGGGATTGGAGTGGTAGCTTGTTGAAGTGGCGGCTGTGATTTTTGTTGGTGGGTGGCGGCTGACGAAGGAAGCCCCCGCACCACCTACAAAAAACCAGCCGGCACGAGGCAACTACAAACGGAAAGCCTGTAGCCGCCCAAATTAAGAAAGAACATTCCTTTCCTTTTTTTGATTTGACTTAAGAGATTTTCAAAAATTGTTAATTTGAATTTCGTTTTTCTAATTCTACTTTCTCTATCTTTTGTTGCATGAAGCTTAACTGTATGATTATGGTGTGCGCCAGAAAGCACCGATTTTTTTCGTTCAGATAATTAAAAACCATGAGGGTTTAACCAGCTTATTTCGTAATAAATGAATTCGCATTTAATTTACTTCCCTATTTCAAAATTGCTATTTTTACGAGTTACTAAACAGGTACAAGACTATGAAAATTGCAATCGTTGGGTTTGGAGCAGCAGCTATCGGTTTTATCGAAAAGGTAAAACACTCAGATAACGAAATTCATGTGTTTGAGCGCAGCAAAGACATTTACTCTTCGAGTATCTCGGGCATACGTGCCGATGGGAAATTGTTTGTTTCCAAAGAGATGGGTGGCGACCTCGATGTAAGCATCGAACTTCAGAAAAAGCTGGTAGATTTTTGGATAGAAAAAACCGGAAATGGCGATTATGAAACCGGCAGCTCTTTTAAAAATATCGACTATTATAAAACTTTTTACCACAAAGGATTTCAACCTATACTTTCTGATTTTTACCACTTGGGAACCGATCAATTGAAAGAAGTGCTTTTTAATATTTATAATGAGTACAGCTCATTATCGAACATCCATTTCCATTTTAAAGCTCCGGTTAATGAAATTGAAATTGCCGGTGATAAAATAAAGGTTGAGGACTACGGATTGTTCGACAAGGCTTTTGTAGCCGTGGGGCGTAGTGGCCATAAGCTCATTAAAGTAATTATTAAAAAATACCCTGAAATTGTACTCGATAGCACCAAAGTTGATATTGGGGTAAGGTTTGAACTCCCCAATCATATTGTGGAGGATCTTAACCGGGAGATGTACGAGTTTAAAGTAAAACACAAAAGCAAGACCGGGTATATGGTTAGAACATTTTGTAATAACCCATCGGGCTATGTGGTACCCGAAAATTATGGCGATTTTATTACGGTAAACGGCCATTCCAAAATAAAGCAGAAAAGTAAGAACACCAATTTTGCTATTCTTACTACGGTGCAGCTTACCGAGCCTTTTAACGACCCCATCGGTTATGGCTCCAACATTGCCAAACTTTCGAACATGTTGGGTGGCAACAGGGTGATTCTGCAAACCTACAGCCATTTCAAAAACTCAAAACGTACCAAAAATCTTTACCGTGTCGAACCTACCCTCGACAGCAAATATTTTATTCTCGGCGATATAAACCTGGCATACCCACGCAGAATTATCGAAAGCATTATCGATTTCGTGGAAAACTTAGACCATGTTATTCCCGGCGTTGCAAATGCCGACAACCTGGTTTATGCTCCTGAAATCAAGTTTTATTCTAACCTCCTAAACAATCAAACATTCGACAATCTGAAATTTATCGGCGATTGTTCCGGATCAACGCGTTCTATTATTTATGCTACTGCACACGGATATTTGATGGGAGAGGAAATATTGGAATGAAACAACTCAG
>JAOZRY010000829.1 GCA_029939965.1 Bacteroidales bacterium
GGTACGCTCGAACTCTTCAACCTGAAAGGCCAGTTGATGAAAACAGTTCAAATCAACGCCAAATCAACCAAAGTAAAAATTGAAGACCTGCCGGGAGGCGTATATGTGGCGAATATTAAAATCGATAATCAAATAATTACCAAACAATTAATCAAACACTAAAAAGGAGGGATAGTCAGGGTTTGACTTTAAGTCAAGCCCTGACTTACACACAGCCCCATCCCCGATTCGGGGAAGGGTGCCAAAGTTCCCGGGATTTGTAGCTCTGCCACTTGTTCCAATTAAGGACTTTAACGACATTAATGTAGTTAACGCCCTCAGTTGAATACAAAAAGCAAAACACTTTGCTCAACAAACTCCCTTAAACCCCCGGCAGTTGTGCCCCCTCTCCAATTCGGAGAGGGGCCGGGGGTGAGGCGAAGAAATGCAGAGCACCGAAATTAAAATTGAGTCCGGTATAAAAAATCATCGGATGATTAATTTTGTAAACCGTGTCAATATTTTTTACATGATTATCAATTATTTAGAAAGTCATCCGATGACTATAACCTGCTACTTATTGCTTTTTAGATTAAACTCATAATTAGAAAAAGTTATGAAAAATAACAAACAACAAAATAATCAATCACTAAAAGGAGGATTACATGTTTTGCCCCACCATCCAGAAATTCTGATTTTTTTCGGGTGGTTGGGGTTTTTGTTTGACCATCATTTTAACGTTTCAATGTTCCTCGTGCCTCTGACGATTGAAAATTACGCACGCGAGACATTCCATCGTCCGTAGGACATGGAATCGTCAAATAACAAACAAACAACAACAAAATAATTAAACACTAAAAGGAGGATTACATGTTTTGCCCCGCCATCCGGAAATTCCGATTCTTTCGGGTGGTTGGGGTTTTTTAAAGCAAACGTTTAAATCACATAATTATAAATTTTTTAAAACTTAAATCTTATGAACAAATTTAAAGAATTCAACACAAAAATCGCATTAGTATTAATTGTAGTATTTGCCCTTGCCGCATCGCTACAAGCACAGGATTGGAATTTACAGAGTATAACACCAGCAGCTCAAAATCATAAACCACAGATGGTGCTAGGCCCAGATGGCACTCCCCATATTGTATTCGTTAGTGCTGATAATAACTACAAGGATTATTACTATGGTAAATGGAATGGCATTGCCTGGGATATAGAATTAATCTATACAAATCAGGGGAATTATAATACTTCGGCTATACCATCTTTAGCGGTAAGTGAAGATAATATCCCGTATGTATATTTTAGAGAAATGATTTCCTCAGCATTGTATTACGGAGGAAATATTGCTTATAAGGATGATGTACAAGGATGGGTAATTACAAATTATCCGATATTTGAGGAAAATAACCTTGCGACATCATCGAACTATAAACTATTATTACATGAGAATGAAACAACGAATGAAACTGAACCCAAATTATTAATTACATATTCAAGTCAGGGCTATTATTGTTCGTTTAATTCTTCGCTTTCCGAATGGACTATTGAAGAGATAGGGCCTTCGATTTCTGAAATTCATGACGCCAAAATAACTTCAACTGGAAATATCTACATAACATTCAGATCTAACAAAACTTTAAATTTCGCTACCTATAATGTGGCTACATGGGCATTTTTAGAAGTTGGATATTTTGGGCCTTACATGTATCCATACTATAGTTCTATAGATTTTGATAATGCGGGTCAGCCACATATTAGCTATTACGACCCTATTGAAGAATGCTTAAAATACGCTCGCTTAGGCCAAAACATCCAATAATTGTAAATTATGAAATTAAA
>JAOZRY010000169.1 GCA_029939965.1 Bacteroidales bacterium
CAACGAAATTCAATTATTAATTAAAGAAGAAATAAATAAACCACAAGCAAGGATTGAAGATAAAATAAAAGAGCATATTTATACTTGGCAAAAACATGATAAACGCATAGGTGTTTGGGGTATTAACTTAAATCTTGAAGCAAAATCTGATTGCTTTGAAGGTTTTTATGATCTTAAATTTCAACATAGTGATTGGGATAAATATTTTGTTCTTGAAGCAAAAAATCTTGGAAAAACAAAAACCACAGAAAGCTCTACATTGATAAACGAGTATGTATATGTAAACACAAAAGATAAAGAAGATGGGGGAATACATCGTTTTATGATTAAGAAATATGCTTGTGAAATTAATTTTGGAGGAATGCTTGGATTTGTTGTTGGAGATATAAATGGAGATATAATTAAAGATTTAACAACTAAAATACAGTCAGTTTATAGTGAAAATGTAAATGGGAACTTAATTGATGAAAAGATTAAACTAAGTTCAATAGCTGAGAATAAAAATACATTTACAACCTTTCATTCTCGAAATGGAGAAAAATTTAGTTTGTATCATATATTGATGGACTTTACCAAAGAATGAACACCGCCAGTGCCTAACAAAAGCTATACGTAGGGGCTGCTGAAAAACTGGCATATTGCTTATTATCAATTCAATATGATTCACTTTTTAGTTTTTAATGCAAGGCTTTTGAAGTAATTACAGTATTTTCCGTGTACCGAAATATAAAAAATGTGTTGGGTATTTCTAATAGTTCGTTTAGGTTTTATAACACACACGAGATCAGATACATACAAAACAGGTGCTAAGTAGTTACTGTATTGATAATCAATTCTTTGCGATTTTGCGGCTTTGCGAGAAACAAAAACTACACGAACTATTGTTTTTCAGCAAGCCATACGTAATGCGGGGTTTATTAGTAAATTTGAACATTAAGCAAATAAAGAAAGTTAGTAGTAAAATGAAAGTGTGGAGTTTCAAACTCTCGCACTACGCATAGTCCAGTCGTTTATCTAAACCGCTTTTCAGCGGTAGTTTTGTTTTCGTATATTACCTGAATTATAAACTTTTAAAATATTGTCTTGTATATGTTTTAAAAACGACAATGGAATGAAATTGAGATTTCCAGACTCAGGAGAGAGGTAAAACTTTCTGTGGTTTTTCTGCCGCTGAGATTAACAAACTGCTGTACGAAGGGCTTCTTTCTACCTTCTTATAAAAATCTTTTCTGTTTTGATATTGATGCCATTTTGACGAATACTGGCGAAATAAATCCCATCGATCATATACTCGGGCAATGAAATGGTAAGTTGATTTTCAAAAGTCTGCTCCAAAATTGTCCGGCCGGTAACATCAGTTAAAAGTAGTTCGGCTTGCATGCTATTGGTGGGCATTTCAACACAAAGGTAATTACTTGCCGGATTTGGGTAAATCGAAATGTTTGTATCGTCCACACCATCTAAAATTCCCACCGGGCCATAATTCAAGGTAAGGTCGTCAACTTTTAACACACTACCCAGATGGTACGAGTCGAGCGATGAAAACATCATGATGTACATGGTGTCGGCTTCCTGAACGGGATCGAAATACTGGATTGGTGCTTCAAATTCTGTGTAGCTATTTACGGTGCTTCCGGTATAAAAAAGCCCGCCACCAATTGAGTCCAAATTCATCTGTTCTTCATCCCACCTAAACATACCAATAACAATTGCCATTGTATCGCCACCTGCCGGATTGTATTTAAAAAACCCTTTTAAACTCGAAGGCCTTCCTTCTACAGGAACACCCACTGTAAAATCATATTCAAGGGTAACAGGATCAAACTCAACATTTCCTGTAAAAGCTATACCAGGAATGTCGCCGATTAAACTTTGGTTGATGGTTTCTACCTTTGCCGCATAATTTCCGGAATGGGCATCATCGGTTCGCATAAAAGTATGGAAGTTAATTATACCTCCATCATAGTTAAGGCCATCCCAATTAAGAATGTGATACTCGTCAGTCCAGTCCTCAAACTCTCCGTTAGGAACTGTGGTTTGTGCAAATGCCAGATTTAAGGCTAAAAATCCGAATAAAAGTGTTGTGATTTTTTTCATGTTTTCTGAGTTTTAAATAATATGATGAATGATTCAAATCCATTTTTCAAGAATTAGTATTGGAGATTGAAAAAAAGTAACCCAAAAAAATTACTTTTGAAAAAGGTTACAATTTGGAGCTTTCAGATACATAATTATGAAACTACTTTTTTCGGATCAAAAAATAATAGAAGCAATCAGAAGTGCGAATGATTTTGAAATGGACAGAGCCTTCAGATATTTATATAAGGCATATTACTCTATGGCTTTGCAGTATGTAAAAAGCAATAGTGGAGGCGAAAATGATGCAGAAGATGTTTTTCAGGAAGTGCTGGTGGGGTTTTATCAAAACATCAGGAAAGGTGTTTTTAGAGGCGAATCGGCAATAAAGACATATCTGTATTCGATGATTCGAAATCAGTGGTTGGCAAGGCTGAAAAAGAACAAACGAATTGTAACGATGGAAGAACCCGAAAAAACAAGCGCAGGAATGCAGGTAGCACGGAGCGAAAATCCAACAGAGGAGCTACAAAAGATTGTTGATGATTTGTTGGGTCAGGTGAGCGAGAGATGCAGGGAGATTTTAAAACTTTACTATTTCGATAATATGTCGATGAATGAGATTGCTAACCGTGCAAATTTCGACAATGAAAATTCGGCCAAAACACAAAAGTACAAATGTATGCAGCGGCTTATAAAACTTATGGCTGGCAAACCTGAGAAGAAAAAAGCCATTTATGAACTGCTGGCTGCCAATGAATAATTGAACTTGTTTGGAACGATTTAAAAGTTACGAAAATGAAAAACGATAACAATTTTGAACTTATTGAAGCATACCTCGAAGGCAAGCTAACCGGCGAGGAACTTAAAGCATTTGAAAAGCGTACAGAATCGGATTCTGATTTTGCAAGCCTTGTACAAGACTATTCCATTGCCATAAAAAGCATTGAGGAGTTCGGGAAACAGAAACTGAAAAACCGTTTAAGAAAAATCCATTTTGAAGAAATTACAAATAAAACCAGGTTTGGACGGAGAGAGTTATTGAAACTTGCGGCAGTATTTATCGGATTGTTAATTGTGAGTGGCCCATTTTTGTACAATTACTTATCAGGTGGCTCAAATTACCAAAATCTTTATGCAGACAATTTCGCTCTCTATCCCGACATTTTGAGCCAACGAAGCGAAAATGGAAATTTAATGCTGGACGAAGCCATGAGTTATTACAAAAACAGGGATTTTGAAAATGCTTCTGTTCTATTTCAAAAATTGGATTCGCAGAATCTGAGTATGGGCAGTGCCATAAAATTGTATTCTGGCATTAGTTATCTTGGTGCTGAAAAAACAGATGAAGCTGAAATAATTTTTAGGAACATTATCAACGAAAAGGAAAATCCATTTGCCGGACAGGCCAACTGGTATCTTGCGCTATTAACGATTAAAAGAGAAAATCCTGAATATGCAAAAATTCTATTGGCTGAGATTATCCAAAATAAATCATACAATCATGCTAAGGCAACAAAATTGCTGGACGAAATAGACTAATTAATTTTTCTTCACCTTTCGTTTTACAACGATAAACAACACAAAGAGTGTTAAAATCATCCCGGTAAAGAACAGAGTATATTGATTGATTAAATTATTTCCAAACTCCATTTTTGAAGTATTTCCTAAATGCACAAAACCTCCCCAAAACCATGGGTTTGCAGTAATATCATCGCTTGATTTAAGATAATCAACTTTGGCAAGCTGCAGGGCAACCTCCTTATTTTGGCCTTCGTTTAAATAATGATAAAACTTCGTCATTATTGTAGCAGTAGATTCATCATTTACATTCCATAAACTAATAACAAGCGAAGGTACTCCGGCATACATAAACCCACGCGCCAAAGTCATCATGCCCTCGCCAAGCTGCAGTTTTCCGTACCCCGTATTGCAGGCACTCAACACAGCCATTTCGGCATTCATCTGCATATTGAACAACTCCCAGGTATAAAGATTTCCATCTTCGTTTAAAGCCTGGTCGGGCTCAAATACAAGTCTGGAAAACATGGGTTTGGTATTGTTAATAATTCCATGAGTGGCAACATGCAAAATCTTTTGATGACCTTCAAGAGTTTTAAATTGCGATTCGGTGGCTAAAGAATCGTAATATGCCTTTCCCGAAATAATTTGGAGTATGTTACCAACTTCTGCTTTTACACCCGGCAACTCCGAAAGCTCTTCGCCTCTTTTAGCAATTTCGTTATAACCTTCTGAACTATAATTATATTCATTTTTTTTAAAACTAAGTGCGAAGGCCACCAAGTCCTCCTCCCCTATATCCGATGATGCTTTTCGGGCATTTATAAACATGGATGAAGAATAGCTATATGTAATTGGGTATTTTTTTATTAGATACGGAAGATCGGTATATCCAACATTATTAGTATCGGGAGCCTGGTTTAATAGCACACCAAAAGGAATATAAAACAATGGTCCGTCAGGAACAATTATCAATTTTTGTTTATCAAAAAATTGCTCGAAAGGATAAACCAGATATTCGTACAATCGGAAAGCCGCATGAGAATATTCGTTGTTCGTGCTACCAATATTGCCGGCCGAACCGGAGGTAAGAAACGATTTTAATATATTGAGATGCTCATAAAAATCGGGTAATAATGCAGTTTGCATTATTCCATTTCTCTCAGTAGTATTAATAAATGTGTATAAAATAGTGTCGTTGATATGGTATTGCAAAAAAAGTTCATCGGGAGCTAAAAGCTCCTGAACATCATCGAGAGTGGGATTACTGTGCATATATTTTAAACGTAAATATTCAGGGTATTTCTCTTCAAGTATCTGTGTAAAATTTTCGAGTTGCCTTTTCATTTCAAAAATCAACCGGTTTGCGGAGTCTGTTTTCTCTTCATCATTTTCAGGAAGCTCAAAAATATATTTTTGCAATCCGGCTATCTCTTTCTTCAACCCAATTTCATTTTTCAGTAACGAATCAGGAATATCCAAATCTACCTTTGCTTCATTTTCCAAAATTAAATCCAGCAAAATTCTGGCTTTCCCACGCTCTTCGAGTTCAAATGCTTTCGACTTATATTTTTCATCACCTGTGGCATTAAGTAACATTATGGCAATTGTTACAGCATCCGAATATATATCGCGATTGCTTTGCATAAGATGCATTTTGCTTCTCTCATTATCATACCCAATTCTAATTTTATCAATAAAATCAATTATTAAAATATGAAGATCGAAGCTAACCTGAAGGCTTTTAATATTTTCAGGATTTCGATTAAAAATATCCTTAAAATTATCCGCCTTGTTTTTTAATAAAATTATTGCATTAAAATCAATTTCATGCAACCCGTAAACAGGGTTTGCGTATATGCTTGTATCATCAAAACCCACTATTTGCAATACAAGTGCTTTTTGAAGATACCGGATGGCCTCATAATATTCACCGTGTTGTGCCACAAATTTGCTCATACTGTTCAGCGTTTTAGAAGCACCATATACATCGTCAATCATTTCGCGACACATAAGAGCCTCTTCAAAACAGGCCATAGCTTTTTCATCATCCCCGTTTATAGCAGCTAATTCGCCCAGGTTATTCAGCGAACTTGCTATAAGTTCCTTATCATTAAGTTCTCTTTTAATAGCCAGAGATTTTTCTAAAAAAACAATAGCACTATCATAGCCCTCCCTTATTTTATAGGTAACCCCAATATTATTAAAAGTTTGTGCCACCCCAACACTGTCATCATTTTCAATTCTTAATTGTAATGCCTGATTATAATAATCTAACCCTTTTTTAAAATCGCCAAGCCTTACATATACAGTTCCAATATTATTGGCGGTATTTGAAATCATTTTCGAGTCGCCTATCCTTTTACGAACCAACAAAGACTGAAGGTAATAATCCAGACCCTTTTCCAAGTCCCCCTGATTAACGATACAAACCCCAATCAAATTTAATGCTATAGCTTCATCCGTTTCGTCGCCGGTAGTTTTTGCAATACTGTATAACTCTTCAGCATAAGCCAAAGCTATTTTACTCGATTTTCTAACATTTTCGATCGATAGCTTTCGGCAGATGTCGGCTTTTATGGTGTCTGGTAGCTTTTCATACTCGCTGCTTTTGTGCAATTGAAGCAGACTGTCGATTTCGGTTTGGTTACCAAAAGCAACATAGAAAACAAATATGAGTATTATAATTAAGCCTGATTTAATTTTCATTCAAAAATATTATGTAATTGTAAAACATTTTTTGCGATGCAAATGTAATTAATTGAGAATGACTGATGGAAACTAAAAATCAACAAATAAGTTTCGTTTTTGTACTAAAACCCTTACCTTAATAAGGTTGTTAAAAGAATAGTTATTCCTGATACACTTCGCTTCGGGCCAGGCTGAATATCGGAAAAGAGAAATAAAAAAAATATCGAATACAAAATAACCCAATAATCTAACCCTAACGAACTGGCAAAGAGATTTGTTTACATATAAATTAGTTTCTAATTTTGAATCCGTTTTTTTTTGGGCGGCTACGGGCTTTCCGTTTGTAGTTGCCTTGTGCCCGCTGT
>JAOZRY010000830.1 GCA_029939965.1 Bacteroidales bacterium
ATAAATTTCTGATAAAACCAAGCCAATATGAAAGATTAGGGCACTACAAAAAAAACTTACAGCCCTATCTATCAGATATAGAGACGTGTAGATTTTTGCGGGAGAGCCAATGTCAAATAGCCCTGCTTGCCTATTTTGTTATGAATATAAATAATTCAAATTTATAAGGGAAGACCTGACATTTTGTTTAAATATCCTGAAAGATGGCAATTGCTCTAATTGTGCCATGTTTAGCTTTTGCGATATTGGAGTGTATAAATCAGCAATTTCTATTTCTATATCACTTTGAAACAGTAAAGACTTAAAGGTTTTTTCAATAATATTCCCAAGAAACCTCTCATCGGTGCTACCTTCGGTAGTGTAAGCTATTTGTAAAATATTGCTCATGGGCTAATTTCCAAAATCTGTAGTTTCCAAATATTTTTCAACTTCCAATTCTGTCATCTCCAATTCACCTGATGTTACAAAATCAAATTCCAACTGGTCATCTCCTTTACGGACAGGTAATATCTTGGTTGATTTGAATTTCAATTTATTACCATTCTTGATAGAAATATTGGTTATAAGTTTTGAAAACCATACCGAAATATTTTGCGGTAATCTATCCAGCCTGAAAAGTTTGCCCACAAATACAGAAGAGTGTGTGTTAACAATCATTTGTCGTAAAGGAAAATTAATATCTTCTTCGTTTAACAAATTGGTCGAAAGCCCTTTTAACAGCTCAATCATCATATTTATCCTATAGGGATGAATGCCGTTTTCGGGTTCTTCAAAACAAAGAGTACCCTTATATTTCGGGTCATACTTAAGAATACAAAGTATTAGCAACCGCAGGGTACCTTCGGAGAGCACCCTCGATGAAAACTCCCGTCCGTCTTCACTAATAAGTTTAATAATAAACCTATTTTCTGCAACATCTTCCGTTACATCTACCTTTACAAAATCGGGCAATAAATTATTCAATTCCCTTGAAATATCATTCAAATATGTATGGTCTTCAATTTTCAACCTGTATAATGCTGCGGCTAAATTACCACCACTTGGGGTGATAATATCCGATGCAATGCGAGGGCTTGGCTTACTCAATTCTTCGGGGTTAAGCTGCAAAAACCGCCAATTTATCATTTCCTGTTTTGCCGCAAATACATGTGGAAATTCTACACTATTTATACTGCTTAGCAAAGTTTGAGATATTTTATTTGCAATGCTAATTCTTCCTGGCCCCGGCTTTCCATCCAGAGGAATTCTTATAATAGTTTTTTCGTCTTTTT
This sequence comes from Bacteroidales bacterium, assembly GCA_029939965.1. Lineage (GTDB taxonomy): Bacteria > Bacteroidota > Bacteroidia > Bacteroidales > 4484-276 > SABY01. Next base: position 1,272 of record JAOZRY010000830.1, read on the forward strand.
GTTCTGTTAAAATATATGGCACTCCTCTTCTTGCTGATACTTTTGGTCGCCACTTTTCTATTGTGCGTTTAGAAATGTGTTTTTTTACCCAGTTATCTTTTTGATGTTTTATAGGCCTTAAAACTTCATGTGTAACATACAAATCATCAAAACCCATTGAGTTTCGCTTTCTTTCTATTTCAATTTCGTACCTGAGCCGTGTATATTTTAGAATTGCATTTTCTCCCCAGTTATCTGTTACGGAATAGTCTATAAGCATTTCTACAAATAATTTCAGCACATTGGCAAATTCGCCGGTCGAATATTGCGAAAATTGCTCAATTGCTTCCCCCTTAAATTAGTATTGTTAAAAGCAGACTTTAAATCAGTTTCGGCAAGATTTGACAACAATTTCAGGGCATCAAACAAATTACTTTTCCCGGAAGCATTGGTCCCGGCAACAACAGTAAAAGGGGTAAATTCCATTTTGAAATTATTAAATGTCTTAAACCCGTCTATCTCTATTCGTGTAATCATATCCGGATGGTTAAAAATTCTAAGG
>JAOZRY010000831.1 GCA_029939965.1 Bacteroidales bacterium
AGGGGCGTAAATTTACAGACCTGATGGACGAATCGGGTTCAAGGTTGCCTGAATATATCCCTGATTTTAAATATATTCTGCTTGATTTGACGCAATATTCTGATAAAGAGATCAAGGGTACGCTTTTGTGTCGTGCGGTCTTACTACTTTTCAAGCATATTCACGCCCCGGATTTTGAAGAACGACTGGGCGCTATTTTTACTATACTAAACGAACTGGAAACGTCCGCAAACGGTCTTCGTTACCTGGAGGCCATTTTCAGATATGTGTTCAGTGCGGCAGCAATTTTACCTGATGAAATAAAAGAGATAGCAGGGCAATGTTTAGCTTCTGATAAAGGAGAATTGTTTATGGCTACAGCAGAATTGTATATGACTACGGCGGACAGACTTAGAAAAGAAGGATTTGAACAAGGTATTCAACAAGGTGTTCATGAAGGCTTGTTAGAGGCGATTGATCTTGGCCTGTTACTTCGTTTTGAAGATCAATCCCAAGGGCTGATGAAAACCATAAGTCAAATTGATGATGTTGAGAAGCTGCGAGCGATTATAGAGACGCTGAAAAGTGCCAAAAATGTATCTGACCTGCGTTCAATGATTGAGCATTAGTTATCTTTTATGGCTATCTTGCATTTTGATCGATATGATTAAATGACAGCATAAGTAATGTTATTATGAAAGCAATACAGATTGAAATTCCACAAGAAATAATGCTCTCTTTGAAAATGCCTTCCGAATTTGCAAAACAACAGATTACGGAAGAACTTGCCGTTCATTTATACCGGCGGGGATTTCTCTCTTTCGGAAAAGCAAGGCAATTGACGGGGATGAATAAATGGGAATTTTCCGAAAGGCTGGGAAATCTTCAAATACCAAGGCATTATGAACAGGGTGATCTGGAAGAGGATATTAAATTTGCGTATGGAGAATAAAATGATCAACTTATGGTGACGATATAATCCACATTTGCACCAATAAAAATATCGTGCATCAAGAGCTTAATAGGGGCGACATGTTGTAGCATAATTGGCGTAACTTCTGTCAGAGCCCCATTGGGGCGGCATATTTGTAGTGAAATCGTAAACAACAGAAAGAGCCCCATCGGGGCGACATATTTGTAGTATCAACAGAACGGATCATAAGCGCAGCTTCACTACAAATATGCCGTCCCGATGGGACTCTGACCGAATCAGAACATGATTGTACTACAAATATGCCGCTCTCACGGAGCTTTTAAGGAATATTATATTTCAATTGCACAGGTTGATAATTTTCAAAAATCAAACAATTGTCGGTTTACACTTTGTCCCGTTAGGGAGACAATATCTATAGAAAGAAAACCTGCTAATTAAGATAAGTCCCGTAGGGACAAAATAGAAAAGTACAAACTACTTTTAAGATATTCTGAAAGATGCTAACCATTTTAAAAAAGGAGAAATGCAATGTCAAGTTTAAGAATCTTAACCATCATATTACTTAAATGTTTCCCGAAATTTTAATGAATTTAGTGAAACCCTCATCAGCTAAGGCTTTCAAACGAATATCTGCTGTCAGAGCCTCGTAATAAAGGGCTTTTCAGAATAATGTCCTTAAAACCCTTATGTTATATGACTTTACGGGATTTACATAATTTGAATCAAATGGTCGTTATCAATTTATCTTGCTTTCGGCAAAGCCTTTATTCATAAGCTTATGATGGACATTGAATTCTAAGATTCGTTATTTGCAGGCTCTGACAGCTTATTATTGCCCAAAATTACTGATATACGTGCATCTTACACTATTTCTGATTTTTTCAGGAAACATTTAAG
>JAOZRY010000832.1 GCA_029939965.1 Bacteroidales bacterium
AAAAAATACTGTGATTTTTTGGCAGAACATCTGCCTGTGTTTCAAAGTCTTAATTAATGCAATGCATAATTTCCTCATACATGTATTTTTTATCATATTTGTATTTATCATTATGTTTCTATAAATTTGTTAGAACAAAAAATTGACGTAAGCTACAAATCATAAATCAAACTACAATATTTTATGAAAAAATTTAAAGTAATTACCTTTAAATATTCAAAAATAATGAACATGAAAAATTTATTTGAAACCTCACAAAATAAACAAAAATGAAAAAAAACATTGTACTCCTATTGCTTTTGTCAGCAATTTTAAACGGAATAAATGCACAAGCCATTTACAATAACGATGCCTACATTAAAAGCGGACCGGGCAGTTGTTGGGTAGTAGATAATGATGGCTTTACACTTACCAGCACCAGCGCCACAAACCTGGCCCAATTCGACAAACTAACTATTATGGGCGATGCTTCGTTAACTATCGGAACATCAGCTACACCTTCGTACCTTACTGTAAACAATACCCTTACAGTAAATAACGATGGGGGCATGACCCTTGAATCGGGCAGTTCGCTTATTACAATGGGCGATATTACCAATAGCGGAACAATAACCCTTAAAAAAACCATGAGTGGCGATAACAACTGGCATTTGTTAAGCGGTACTGTTAACGCCACCATTAGCTCGGGTACCCCCGCACTTAATTGGGCTCCCGGCGAAAATGATAGTTTTTTTGCATGGGACGAGCCAGACCCGGGTACTTGGGTAAATTATAAGGTAACTTCCGGCGATTTGTATTTTGCCCAGGCAACTGTTAACAACGGCAATAATTTTAACCCCGGCAAAGGGTATCTTTTATCATACCAAAATGCTTCGGTAGAAAAATCGTTTGTGGGCACACCAAATACAGCAAATGTTACTTTTACATTAGCAAATAGTGGTTCGAAAGGAAATGATGGTTGGACATATTACAGCGGTTGGAACCTGTTGGGCAACCCCTACCCTTCGGCTATCGACTGGCATGAAGTTGACCATTCGGGAACATCTCTTTTTCAGGATGTTTATGCATATATTTATGATGACGGCACTGATGATTACATAGAGATAAGCGGTAATTCGTCCGGGGCATATATTGCTCCAAACCAGGGATTCTTTGTGAAGACTAAAGTATCGAGCAATGGAAGTCAGTTTACCTTTGCAAACGATATGCGTGCCCATGGTGGCAATTTTTACAAAAAAAACCGCGATGATGATTCGCAACTAATTATTCAATTAGAAGGAAATAATTATTCAACAAATACCAAATTGCAGCAGGAAAGCGAAAGTAGTACTAACCGCGACAGGCTGGATGCCCTGAAATTATTTAGCTACAATCCTGATAAACCGCAATTATTTACTATTAGTGCCGATAATGTTTGGCTTGCAATAAACAGCATGCCCCAACTTAACGAATTTAATCCTGTAGCTATGGGATTAAAACTACCTGTTGATGGGGTTTATGAATTAAGTATTAGTAACATTCCACCTCAATTGTTTGGAACCCCTTTGTATATCGAAGATACCAAATCAGGTAACTGGCAAAGGGTTGATAATAATTCATTGTCTTTTACCGAATTGGCTGGCGATGTTAACGATAGGTTTATACTACACCCCGGGGCTGTGGGCATCAACGAAACTGTTGACCAATCTAATCCGGTTAAAGTTTATACCGATGGCAAAACTATCTCCATTATTAACAATAATAATATTTCGGGCAAAATAATGGTGGTTAATATCATCGGGCAAAAAACAAGTTCGTATAACCTTAACGG
>JAOZRY010000833.1 GCA_029939965.1 Bacteroidales bacterium
TAATTCTTTGTAAACTTCAATTTCACTCTCACCATGACAACATGGGCCAATAACTCCCGGGCATTGTCCTAAAAAAATTTGATCATCTTCTGACCATTCGACAATTTTTAGATATTTAGCACTTTCTTTTTTAAGTTTTCGTTTATCATAAAAATCTGAAACGGTATTGGAATCCAAAAGGTAGTTCATTATTTACAGGTCGTGTTTAAATAAAAAATTATCTCTAAATTCTTTCATGTCATTTTTGAGTTGTTTAGAATATCCTGCTAAATGAGTAGTGTCATTTTCAACTCTTTGTACAATTTTTGCCCATTTCGACAACTTGTCAACAGATGAACTTGTTTCAACTTTTGTCCTTTGAACAAATTGCAAAGCTCTTATTATTTTTTCTCTTTGCTGTTCAGTGGGCAATGTTTGAATATCGTCCGGTAATTCCTAAGTTACTAGCATGATTTCTATTATTGATATTTCAGGTTATTAGTATAACTAATTATTAAAATACAAATATCCACATAATAAACTTAAAAGGCAAGGTTTTATACATCCTAAGTTAAATACATAGACGAGGCATCAAAAGCTTCTTCCGGTGTTCCATGAAATGTTCCATTATCAAAAAAACAAGGGTCATATTTTTCCTTGCTATTAGAATAATAAGCCATCGTCCATTTGTCATCATTTCCCGAATAGCGGAGCCTGCATAAATGGATTGGGAAATTTCTCAGATGTTCTAACCGTTCTTCACGCGATTTACCAAATAATTCAGGGTCGTAGTCATCTGGTAAATATGGCTCTATATACGCATCAATATAGCAAAATTTCCCTCTAAACCGCACATCAATTCTTGTGAATTTACCTGAGTAATGCTTTTCGGCATGTTGTAAAATACGGTCTCTTATTGTGTTGTGTTTTGAAGCGGGTATCGGTTTCCCTCCCGAATGTGGATCATAAACCCAAACTTTTCTCATTTAATGTTTCCTTATTTGTTTAATTTGTCATGTTACCTTTTTAAAAAGTAATCGGTTTTTATTTAATCTGTTATCAACCCCAACAACTCCCTGCTCGAAATTTTGCCGCTCATATCGCTGCCCTTTAATAAGCTATCGGCCAGATCACGTTTTCGTCCGTGCATTTCTACAATTTTTTCTTCGATCGTATCTTTTGCCACCAATCGGTAAATCGTTACAGGACGTTGTTGACCTATGCGATGGGCACGATCCGATGCCTGGTCTTCCACCGCCGGATTCCACCAGGGATCCATGTGAATTACATAATCGGCCGCCGTGAGGTTGAGGCCCAACCCGCCGGCTTTTAAACTAATCAGGAAAACATCGCCCTCACCAGCCTGGAAAGAGTCAACGGCGATTTTACGTTGCCTGACAGGTGTGCTGCCGTCCAGATATTGGTATTTGATTTTATGTTCATCCAAATATGTGCGTATTAAACTAAGGTGGCTGGTAAATTGGCTAAACACCAAAGCTTTATGTTTGTTTTCGAGCAACTCGTGTAGTATTTTGCCAAACATGGTTAGTTTGCTGCTGGGCAAAACAATATCTTCGTCAACTAATGTACTGTTGCAGCAAGCACGGCGTAGTTTCATGATTTCTGCAAGGATTTTTAAATATTTTTTGCCGCCGGGTTGTTCTTTCAATTCGGCTAATTGTGCCACAGCCTGTTGACGCAAAGCCTCGTAAAAGGCCATTTCTTCCTCGCTAAGTTCAACTGATAAGCGGATTTCGGTTCTGGATGGCAATTCCTCCAACACCTGGTTTTTGGTACGGCGAAGGATAAAAGGCAGGGTTAATTTTTGTA
>JAOZRY010000834.1 GCA_029939965.1 Bacteroidales bacterium
CTGGGGCTATGGAAACCTCAAACCCCCAATTCATTTATTTGGTACTTTATGGACGCACACTAATTACAAAGAAAATAGAAAATGTAAGAAACAAGAAAGCCCGGCCAAAATTGAGCAGGGCTTTCTTGTTTGTTTTGAGAAAAAATTAAGGGCAACTCTCAGCAGAAAAGTTACCCTTAATAAAAACCTATTGATAGAAAGATTGAATGTTGATGATGTTTATAAATCTGATGAAAAGCAACAAATCAAAATTTTGAGCTAACACTATGTGTGATTTTTGTTGGCTGGGGATTCTTCAAATTATTTTAAACATATTTTGAGCATTTGAGTAGCAGAGCTTATGCGAAAAAGTTTGAGCGAAGTGCGAGCAAATTAGTTTTATGTTTTAGTATGAAGAATCTCCCCACCAACAAAATTAGTTCAATATTTTACTTAAAACTTGTTTCATCAAATTACAACCAACTCAAAAGTAAGTAGCAATGTGAAAAAAATGTAGCATTTGAGTAAAGCATCAATTAAAAGAACGAGTATTAATTAAGTTGGAAACATCCATTTCAAATCCTTACATATTAGACGCATTTATGTAAAATGGTTGCCTGAGAAATCAAAAAAAAACCGGTATGGAATTCCTCCCACACCGGTTTTATTATTTGTATGCAAATTAATATTTTGCTATTCGATTATAATCTTTTTTGCAATCTTCTGATTGTTCGAGTTAAGGATTAAACTATAAATCCCTGTAGGCAGACCGGAGGTTGAAATTCCGATTTTCGTTCCACTATTCGAAACAGAGTGAGTGTTTTTGTAAACCATTTGTCCAACATAATTTATAAGTTGAATATCAACTGTGCTTTCATTGGCAATAATTACATCAATAAAGAAATTACCGTTGTTGGGGTTAGGATAAATCTCGCCAGTTGAGATACCTCCATTATTTTCGTTAATGGATGCAAAGGTTACTGAAGTCTCAATTTGTTCACAATAAGTATCGCTGTTACCCTGGCCAAAAATGGTTAGGCATACATCATAACTATTGGCATCAGCATACTCATGACTCGGATTCTGTTCGGTAGAAACTTGTCCGTCACCAAAATCCCAGAGCCATTCCTGAGGGTTGCCGGTCGAAGTATCAAAAAAGTGCATCAACAATGGATTAACGCTATCCTGAGCCATAGTGAATGATGCCTGTAGTGGTTGGTTTCCACTACCTACAACAATTGTGTGGCATGTTGTCCAGTAGCAAGAATCAGCAGCAGGACTATAGATAACGGTTGTGAGGCAAACTGTATATTCTCCCTCCTCTGCAAAAGTATGTTCTACAGATGAGCCAAAGCCTGTGGTGCCGTCACCAAAATCCCAACTAAAATCACCATTACCCATTCCGTAACGGAAGTAACCTTCGAATTGATATGTAAGGTCTTCGAGATGAATTGCTTCAAAGTCACTTTCACATTCGTAAGGATTAATCTCTCCAACATAAATTATTTCGCAGAAAGTACTGTAGCAGCTTGAATCTGGTCTTGAGATGGTTAAACAAACTTCGTATTCGCCCTCCTCACTGTAAATATGCGAGGGATTCTCCTCAGCAGAAGTTGCTCCATCACCAAATTCCCAATAAAATTCAACATCACCCTGATAGAAAGAAATATCGGTAAAATCAATAGTAAGAGGTTCTTCCTGATTAGGCATCCAGAAATATAGTGCCTGGCATTCGTAGTTAAAATCGTCAACCCAAACTTCCCATGTTACTGTGGATTCGCATTCTGTTTCTTCAACAAAAATCGAAAGTGTTACCTGATAAGTTCCGG
>JAOZRY010000835.1 GCA_029939965.1 Bacteroidales bacterium
GCGTACGTACTGGAATGTAGCCACACGCAACAATTGAAACTGAAATAATTACAACACACAGGATCTTTATTTTCATCTTCATAACTGTAATAGCACTTTTTTTATTTAATTGCTAACGCAAAAATGAGCTGGCACAAAAGCCGCCTAAGCCTTTGAACTAACCCAAAAGGGGAATCTGACCACACGAACAATCGCGTCAATATCCGTAACAATTCTTTCTACAACAGCAGGCGTCTGGTCGGTTTTGATTTCCAACAATAATTCTGTCAAAGCCGCTTGGGGCGTTTTTTCCTTGGTCATTTTCCCACCGTTGATTCAGCACCCAACTTTGCAGAAGCAACCTGCGTGAATCTAATACAAAATTCGGCGCAGGGCTGCGGTCAGCGTGAATACGATTGTTCGGTTTTTGGGGTTTGTTGTTTCATCTTGGTAAAGATAAACTGAACACCGTCCCTTTTTCTTTAGATGTTGTAAAATTCACTTTTCCACCGAGTATTTGTTCACCAAATAGTTTCATGGAATAAGTGCCAACGCCTCTCCCTGCGCCTTCTTTGGTGCTAAAATTACGTTGAAATATTCTTTGAGATATATCTTTGGCAATAGGCTGTTTGTTCCACACACAAAAAATTAGGAAGCTGTTGTCATGTTCTACCCATAGTTTGACAGTTCTATTTTTTTCTGAGGCTTCAAGGGCATTGGTAAGCATATTGCTAAGAACACGCAACAACAGTGACATATCTGTTTTTACGGTAATAGGGGGATGATTAGACGGAAAAATTATTGTATTATTCTTTGCTGCGGAATGGTTGGTAAAACATGACTGCAACTCCTCCATTACTTGACCCGCATCAATTGCTTGCCATAATGGTTGGTAGGCTCCGGTTCCATTTTGCGATAAACATTTTTGAATATCCAGTTCATTTTTCAATCGTAATGATGATTTGTGAATAATTTTTACGAGATCAGATTGATTATTTTCGAGAGAAAGCATTTCACTTGCCCCTAACAGGCCACCCAACATATTGTTAATGTCATGAAAAAATGTTCTTTCCAAAGCAGCCCGTTGCTGTTCGACAGTTATATCTTTTACAAATAAAAGCAAAATTATAGTTCCATTAATTTCAATTGGTTGCGACCTGACAAGTAGAGAAATGTCTACCGCAAGGCCTCCTCGATTGGCAGTTAATGCACAGATTCTCTCAGAGGGCTTATTGTGCTTTAGGCTGGAAACTATTGCTATTGCTGTTCCACAAGTAGAACAAAATTTAGTGGTACCGCATCCCCCAGGTTCTTCGTCAGAATGAATACACTTTAATGCTTCACCCGGACGCAAGCCGAGAGCTTCAGAAGGCTCATCAATACCTAGCATTTTCAGGAAAGAATCGTTTATCGAAATTATTTGGCGATGTTCATCAAGTATGGCAAGCAATCCTCCAATGGAATGTAGCAGGCCCGAAACTACTGGGCTTTTGTTTACCATTGTGATTTCAGCAACAAGTGCTTTTTGATCAGTTCGTTCAGCAGGTGCAAAAAAAGTCTTCATTGATTGAATACCTCAAACAAGTTAATTAATTAATTTATGATATCACAACTATTTCTAATATCTTGAAGGCGTTGTCACTTCTAACCCAATTGTGATATTTGTGAATGTGTTTTCATCTGCAAATGAAAAAACCGAACTGAAAATTAGAATATCAAATATGATCAGACGATTCTCCCTTTGATTTCCGAACATTTTCAGCTTTGAAAAAACGTAATAGTTCACCGTAAATTTGCAGGGAGCAGTCGAATCTGGCAGTCTGCCTTTG
>JAOZRY010000836.1 GCA_029939965.1 Bacteroidales bacterium
CAGCCCGTCCGCTTGAACGATTGGTTAGCCCATGTTTTTGTTATATTATTTTCATATATTATGATTTCTTTCCACTATGGACCTTAAAAATATATTCTCTAACAAGGGAATGAGCAAAATATCTGTCTTCCTCTCTATGCACTAAACCATTTTGTATCAAAAATCCCATAGTTCTGCCCGGTGATTTTTCCGCAGAGCCACCATATACCCAATGAATTCCTTTTTCTTCTCCTTTGGCAACTTTAAGGAGCAAATCTTTGTGGTGTTGCTGTAGAGGAATATTTCCAAGCAAATTGAATATGTTTATAGCTTTTTCTGCCTCTTTTTCTGCAATTTCCACTGCCTCGTCAACTGTTTTTGGATTGGCAGCCTTTATAGCTTCCTTGAAGGAAATTTTGAGCTTTTCACCAAGCTGTAAGTCAAAAGGTTCTTTACCTGCTCTTTCAGCAATTGCCCCTATTTTATCAAAAAGACCAAGCAACGGTTCTCTGAAAATGATAGATAGTATTATTATCGTCGCAGGCCAAGCAACAGATGAAGTCCAATTTAAAAACAGTTTTAATATTTCCATTTCTTACTATTACTCTCTGATTCATGTTGTTTATTTGAAAGGGGCTAACGGTTGAGCTGATCTGAAAAAAAAGAGGCGTACCGGGTACTTATGAACTACCTGATAACTTTGAGCGTGGCAAGTAGCCTGGCAATTCCCGGAATCTTTTTTTCAGCTCGAGCGATTTGTTAGCCCATGTTTTTTTGTGCAATTTCTGGTGGTTAAACACGAGTAAGGACTTGGACATAAGTTTTCCGGTATTTTGATTTTGCGTCATTTTACCTCTGAAACTTCATAAATAACTATGGAATCAGTGTTGCCCAATAGCAGGGTAAAAATATTTTCACTCAAATACTACATGAAAACTTATGGCCAAGTCCTTATTGCGAAGCTTTGGGTTTAATACCCCGCCCCTCGGGGCGCTTCAAAATAAATTACCTTTTGATACCCCGCCCGCTTGCGGCGGGGTAGTTCATTGCTCGGTACGCAGGATTACCCAGTGGCTTTTGTTTTTTAGATTCCCTTGAGTTACTTGGTAGCACAATTAAAGCACTTTTATTTCACCCGTACTTTCGATTTAAAGGATTTCCTTGAATTTCTCGGTGTATAATTAAAGCCTCTTTACTTCACCCCGAATTTTCGTTTTTACTTTTAATGGCTAACAGTGAATTCAGTGGGTTGTCCGTGCAATAATGGGTTATAAGTCTCTTCGTCCTTCTTGAATAAACTTCCCTATTTCTCCAGCACTTATATTCAAATCTACTCTTGAAACAACAAGTGGAGATTCTTTTTTAGACTCACTCTTAATTACAAAAGACAGCATGTTACCTAAATAATTCTGCCTTCCGTTTTTTAAACTCTTCGCGTGAAATTGCTCCTGTGTTCCGCAGAGATTTCAATTTTTCCCATTCGGCTTTCCTTTCTTGTTTTTCAATATATTCCCATTCCCATGGAGCAGCACCAGATGACATAGCGTCCTGTATCGCATCGTCGCTGTACCCTCGATCTTTCATTTCATACAGAAATTCCCAATCACTCATTTTCGTTCCCCCTTACTCATCTCATATTTTCGTAAAAATATTATTTAACGGTGTGCGGCATAACCCCGTACTTTCAGTTTCAGGGATTAACTTGAATTACCTCGGTGCATAATTAAAGCCCCTTTATTTTTACCCAGTACTTTCGATTTTAATTTTAAGGGCTAACGACTGAGTTAAGCGGCGGGCGGCTCAATGCTGAACAGCAGTTAAAAGCATT
>JAOZRY010000837.1 GCA_029939965.1 Bacteroidales bacterium
AATAAAATAACTTTTGTTACTTCACTGCCAAATTGATTTGATAAATGATTTTTAATATCTTTTAATATTATTACATTTTTATTCATTTTCAGTATCTCCTATAAAAGAGAAAAAAGTACTATTACTATTTATCCGGTAAAATTAAGCAAAAATGATAATATCTCATATATTTGCTATCAAAAAACTAAACCCAACACCCCATGCCCCGTAAACCAACAATCTCCAAATCCTCTTTCATTAAAGGGAAATAATGTTTGAAACCTTCAACCCGGCAGTCCCCCTCTACGATTATTCCAAACCATACCAACAAATTGTTTTTCAATATTCGCTCCACATACTTGATAAACCCGGCAGACGGCTACAACACAATGAATTTCTTGCCCAACCAACCGGCTACCCACGGATTAAAATGATAGAACAACTTATTGGTGAAACAGATGAGCAACAAATTAGCAAAACCCGAAAAAACCTTTCGGAATACTGCAAACTGGATACTCTTGCTATGGTAGAAATATTGAAAGTATTGGAAAGGGAAATTAAATCGCTTCTGTAATGTGTTGTAAATTGGAAGTGATTTTTTTGAAACGTGTCATTTGATCTTCGTGGTATAAATTGCATATAATGGCTTCTTGCCACAGCGCATCGGCTAATATTCTTTTAAAAGCGTCCTTTATAAATGTTTTTACTTCTTCGTCGGCATTGAGCACCTGATTACTTAAATTTGACGAATAATTAAGCAGGTAAACTATGTCCTCAAAATCATGGCTGGCTCTGGGATCTTTGCCCCCTCTGTCATAAAAGGCTGAAAATTTGGAAGCTAAAAAATACGGCAGGGGAAGGATTCTAATTATTGTATTCTCCATTTCATATCTTACGGCCAGTCCGAAACCTTTCTTAAACCAGATATTTGCAGGTGCCCACCCAATGGCCTGAGTTGACATAACATCTACCTTGATATCCTCAAATCGAAAACGACAAATAATAGTATCTTCATGAGATTAGTGAAAGCCTTTTTGAGCCAATGTTTGACGCAGTTCCTCCAACTCACCTAAACTAGCAATTTTTATACTGATATCAACATCTTTGGTGGGCCGTACATCATCAGCAGCAGTATCGTCAATATACAAGCTTACAACAGCACCACCCACATAAATAACTTTTTCGTTGAGTTCACCCAGGGCAGATGCAACCTTCTTAATTGCTTTCCTGTTGATAAGGGTATTTTTCATTTCAATCGCTTTTTTAGTTCTTCATTGGCTAATTTTTTCTCACGCACTTTTCCAACACGCAGGCTGTCGCATAGTGCCATTAATTGATAAAATTCCGCATCCTTAATACAAGCCTCCGGCAGTTTTGGGTGAAGTGGCTCAATGGCCTGTCCACGTACTTTACCTTCTGCAAATGGCCATACATAGGGTTCAATGCTTTCAATCAGGTTATTCAGCGGAGGGGCTGAATGGGCAGTAGGCAAACCCCTTACCAGGGCACCGGGTTGCTGGGGAAAAACAACTGCAAGGCCAAATTGCAGAAAATCAAGCAGAGCGAGTTTCATCAACCGTTTTTTGTCATTAGCAATTAATCCGGCAATTACAGATCGGTTAATGCTTTCGCTAACTTCACTCGCACTTATGCCCAACTCATAGGAAAGGTTTTTCATGTACCAATCCTCTTCATATTTCGATGCAATCTTAAGCAGGATCACTATATCATGTGGGCGCATACCACTATGTTTCTTCATATTGCTTCTGTGTTTTTTATGGATGCAAAAGTAAGAAAATCTATTAATCGCGATTCGCGAATCGCGA
>JAOZRY010000838.1 GCA_029939965.1 Bacteroidales bacterium
CCTAAAATCCCATGAAAGTTAGTAACGAGGAATTTCCTATATACGTAATTCTTTAATATATTTACAGTTATACAAGAAAAAAGACTTGACAAATCAATTAAACCTCGTATAATTATAACTATGTCATATGTAGTAGAACAAAAGGTGAAAAACCACATTTATTTGTATCAGGTAGAAAGCTATTGGGACAAAGAGAAAAAACAAGCCCGGCAAAAACGCATCTACCTTGGGAAAAAGGATCCTACAACAGGAGAGGTGATAAAAGAAAAAGATGTATATGCATCATGGGACAAAGGACATACTTATTTTTTACAGGCAATTGCGAAAAAAATTGGCTTAACTGCAGAGCTCAAAAAATCATTTCCCGTAAAATGGCAGGATCTACTCACTCTCGCTCTTTTCAAGATAATTGAGGGGAAACCTTTCTACCTATGTAATGATTGGCTGGATACGGTGGACATAGAAGAAAAACCAGAACTTTCTTCTCAGCGGATTAGTGTACTCCTAAAGGAACTCTCCGGGGATAAAGATTCTATATTTCGGTTTTTTACCACATGGATAAAACGGCAAAAAGATGCGAATCAGTTTATAGTATTCGACATTACTTCCGTCTCTTCTTACAGCAAAGGAATCGATTTTGTAGAATGGGGGTACAATCGAGATAAGGAATCGTTACCCCAGGTTAACCTTGGGGTAATTTATGGAAGGCCTGTTGACCTTCCTCTTTTCTATTCACTTTATCCCGGAAGTATTCACGACGTATCGACACTCAAAAATATAATTACGGAGCTTGGAATACTGTCTCTTGATTCAACGACGTTTATTCTTGATAAAGGATTTTACAGTACTACAAATCTATCCCGCATGTCTGATCTGAAGCACATAATTCCCTTACCAGTAAGAACTAACAAAGAAAAGGAATTAGTAGAAAAGTATCAACATCAAATCCGTTCTGCCGAATATGCGTTCAATTATAATCAGCATGTGCACTATTGTGCTAAGGATATTATTTCGATTGGAGATACTAAGTATCATGCATATGTATACTTAAATGAAAAAAAGCAGGTAGAGCAACGTGAAAAGTTCCTGAAATCTATTATAGAGTGTGAACAATATTTAACTGCTAAGGGATATAGGAAAAAGAAAGAGTTCGATGATTTCTTCAAAGAGAGGAAACCGGATCTCATGCAATATTTTGGTCTTCGAAAAACAGGATCAAAATATATTCTCCTGCGGAATAATCCCGAGATAGATCGTATACTCTCACGCATGGGAATATTCGTACTTTTGACCAACACAGAATTAAATGGTGAAGAGGTGCTGCGACTTTATAGAGAAAAAGATGGTGTGGAGAAATGTTTCGACTCATTAAAAAACAATTTGTCCTTTAAACGACTTCGAATACATTCACAACAAGCGCTGGAAGGTTTATTATTTATTGAGTTTATCGCGCTCATTCTCCACTCATATATTAGTAAAGTTTTACGGGTAACCGGAATAAACAAAACGTTAACCATTCCTGAAGTGTTATTTGAATTGAGAAAAATAAAGAAGATACAATTTGGAAGAAAAAAAACGATCATAAGTGAGATATCCAAACGGCAGCGAAAAATCTTCAAAGCTTTCGACATCCCACCTCTATCGTAAAACATAGTTATAACATTTACGGGATTTTAGGATATCATTAATGGAAACTAATTCTTTTGATAAATAAATGACCGCATTTGAATCTAATATTTCCATTACCACTCATCACGCTGCATATTTTGCCCCTTCCACATCAGGCGCTTGTGGATACCCATT
>JAOZRY010000839.1 GCA_029939965.1 Bacteroidales bacterium
TTTTGACAGATGCCTGAAGGTTGATAAATTTTAGTTGGATACAAGGGGAGAATGATGAAATGCGATAAGGAGACAATGCTTCAATGAAAAAATGATGAATAAAATAAGAATACTCATATTTACTTTTTCTTTTTCGATTTTATCGATGAATACTGCATTTGCAGAAATCCAGGAAAAAGCACTTCTAAAATCCATTAAGGATGGTCAGATTGAATTATTAATAAAATTTCTGGACGAAGGTGTTGATATCAATGCAACCTATGGAAAAGAGAATTATACACTGCTCAATTATGCTATTCGTAATCAAAATGCCAATGCTGTTAAGTTACTGATCAGCAGGGGGGCAGACATGGATACTTCAAGTAAAGGTAAAACCCCGTTAATTAATGCAGTAATTAAAAATAATTTAATGATTATGCACTATTTAATTAAGGGTGGTGCTAATTTGGATGCTACTATTAAAAAGGGAAATACTGCACTTATCATTGCTTCGAAGGGCGGAAAACTGGAATGTATAAAAATGCTGGTTGAAAATGGTGCGAATGTGGAATGGAAAAACAGTAACGGTCTTACAGCTCTCGATTTTGCTAATATGGCTAACTACCCCATAGTTGCTAAATATTTGGTACAGATCATCGAAATGCGGAACTACTACATTGGATTACCAAATTATACAGATGGCCCTCATTTGGAATGGAAAAACGATAGCACTATCCTCATGTTTTACATGACTTATGACACCACCGTCGATTATTTTATTAAGAAGGAAGATTATATTATTGTTAATACCGACACAACAATTATTCATGGTTTTGCTGGCGATTCGCTCCATTACACCGTGATCCGTAATTTAAAAGATGATCCGGATTCCTACAATGGTGTAAACAAAATATTGGCAATTGGCGATATTCATGGTCATTACAGTGCATTGGTCGAATATCTGAAAAGAAATAATATTATTGATAACAATCTTGATTGGACGTGGGGTGATGGACATATAGTTTTATTGGGCGATGTTTTTGACCGGGGCAATGAGGTTACCGAAAGTTTGTGGTTTATTTATAAACTCGACTTGATGGCACGGTTGCATGGCGGACGTGTTCATTTGCTTTTGGGCAATCACGAAGTTATGGTTATGATGAACGACACCAGATACCTGAACCGTAAGTATGAGTTGTTTTCTAATTATTTTTTACGTGACTATGCCGATTTTTTTAGCGCAAATTCAATTCTTGGCAATTGGCTTCGAAACAGAAATGCCATTATTAAAATAAACGATTGCATTTTTTCACATGCAGGTATTTCACCTGCAATATTGGATAGGAAGTTGAGCATTAATACTATAAATCAGATGCTTCGCGAATTTTTATCCAGTAAGCCGGATACTCCAAATAACAATGCTGAAATTACCAGCCTACTTCTCAATACCCAAGGACCACTATGGTATAGAGGTTATGTGCTCGACGGCATGGGTGCCGAGTTAGTGAATCAAAAACAGGTAAATGCGATACTTAAATTTTACGAGGCTCAAAAAATGATTATTGCACATACCGAAGTGCACGAAATGCAGGCGATGTATCAAGGCAAAGTTATTGCCATTGATGTCCCCATTCGTACCGACACAATATTACCTGAAGCATTATTGATAAAAAACGGTAAATTTTTTCGGCTTACCATAAATAAGAAAAAGGTGCCTTGCAACTTTGAAATCACCATTGGAAAAGAGGATTGAAGGTAGAGGGTAGGAATTGAGGTTGAGGTTGAGGTTGAGGTTGAGGTTGAGGTTGAGGTTGAGGTTGAGG
>JAOZRY010000170.1 GCA_029939965.1 Bacteroidales bacterium
GGATCGGACAATGTAGTAGTGCTTTTTACGAATATATTATCAATGCCAAAAGATTCATTATTGGCGTTAGCATCACATACGATTCTAATGTGAAGATTTGTCCCACTACCTGTGAAATTATCTGAAGTAATGGTTTGTAAATCATAGTTAAGTTGCGTTCCATTTATTGTATTGATACCACCTGAAGAATTACCTTGAAGTTCAATAAAACTATTAAATTGTGTTGTTGTTTCAAAGTAAAAAAGAGTTTGCCATGGTCCTGCATCAAAACAGTACTCTATACGCAAATCATCGGCATTATCCCAAAGATCAGGTATTGCTCCAAAATCAGCAGAAAAAGATAAATTTGAATATCCTGATACATCAATTGACGAAAGTGTTAATATTCCGGGATTTGCTGAATTAATACTGTTGGGATTTGCTCCAACAAATAACCAATTCCCTGAAACATTAGTATATGGGCCTCCTCCTGCTACAAAAGAGTCATAAATATCAGGATCGCTGGGTTCAGCTCGGTGGAAATATTGATCGCCGGGATCGGCAGACGGCAATTGCGAGGGCGTATGAGAATAACCATCTAAATCTGTTTCGAAACTCTGGGAATAAATCACAGTTTGCCCCCAGCTACTTTGCATTGTAAAAGACAATGCACAACTTATTAAAAATAAAGTAATTAATTTTTTCATAACTTAAATATTTCGTGAAAATGTTTATTATTTAATTGTCTGATTTTCTTTTTTTTGAATTTGTTTGATAGAGGAGTTTACTTACAATCCTGTTCTTGGTCTTTTCCCTGTCAATTAAATTTTCAATTTCTTTTTCCAATGATTTCTCTTCAGGTTTTCCCTGAAGAGCTTTGGCTTTTTTGTTAGGCGTATTTTTCATCTTTATCATATTTATATTTTCTTAGGCGAAAGTACAGACACAGGTAGGCGAAATGCAAAAAAACGACCTTAGTTATAATTGGGAGCACCTTAACTGTACCTTAATCGAAAAGTTAAGAGTTTGGTTTTTTGGTGTTTACGACTGCAACTTTTTTGCAGCTTTTCGAGCCGTAGCCATAGCTTTTTGCAGATTCGGGGGACTATCCATGACAAGAAGATTGAAAAACAAGCAAAGAATACTCTGTTATTTCAAGTAAGTAGCCCGGGAAAAAGTCATCCGATGAACACCTTCAAGTAGCATTACTGCCCACCCGGGTTATGGTATGTTGCCCGTGCAGAATTCATCGGATGACTAATATCCGGTTTAGGTCTGTAGGAATCTTTTCTATTGAGAAGCGAGGATATCCGAACGGTAGATTTATCGGGCAATTTATTCGTTTTGCTCCCTGAATTATGCAAAGGGCGTAAACGCCCTGGAAAGGAGTGTTGTGGGAGCGCGTTGTATTCCCGGCCATGAATGGCCGGGCTACGGATAGGGGCTGCGAATAGCGGGGTTGTGGTTAGTTGGGTAAAAAATTCATAGCCGGGAGGATTAAAGTTTGATTGAAAATAATACTTGAAAACTTTGCATTTTGTGAAGTTGCCGTTATCTTTGCACATCGAAAAACTTACAATGAGAATAAGGAATAGAACACTTTTAGACAAATTTGTAAAGAAACATGCTGATTCGTTTAAGGCAATACAGAGGTTCATTGATATCGTTGAAGAAGCTGAATGGCAGAATCTAAACGATATCAAAAACGATTTCAATTCGGTAGATTACGTTACTAATGAACGATATGTATTTGATATTAGAGGGAATAAATATAGAATCATTGCAGTCATCATTTTTGTTGGAGGTGTTTTTTCGATACGTTTTGTAGGCACACATGCTGAATACGACAAGATAGATGCTAAACAGATTTGACAAAAGGAATAGAAATCATGGAAAAGAAATTTATTGATATTACTGAAATTCATACACCTGAATTATTTAAACAAGTGTCGGAATATACCGATGCTTTGATTGTAGAAGCAACGGCAAATGGATCGTTGGATGAACAAGGAGCAAACAACGAATATACGCGCGAAATAGGACGTGTAGGGCGCATGTGCGCTGACTACGAAAGTATGTACTTGAAATTTGAACACTTAAAATTCAAATCTCCTTTGGTAGTTTCAATTGAAAAGGAAATGGAAAAACGCCATATTAAACAGCGCCAAACAGCTATATTACTTGATGTAAAAGAATCTACTTTTAGTCAAATAATGACCGGAAAGCGGCCAGTATCGATGCGTATGGCCAAGTGCTTATACAAAAAACTGAATATTGATCCGGGATTGATCCTGGAGTTTTCGTAAATAGAACAAACATCCCAACAACTATTTAAGAACTGCCATGGCTTTTTAGTTGCAGCTGGTTTTAGCCATTCGACAGGCTCTATTTACAGGATCAATTTAAATTCCTGCAATGTACTCGGTGAGACTTTGAAAGTGTTTAAGGCCGATTTTTTTACGGATTTTAGCGCGGTTTACTTCTATGGAGCCGGGTGTG
This sequence comes from Bacteroidales bacterium, assembly GCA_029939965.1. Lineage (GTDB taxonomy): Bacteria > Bacteroidota > Bacteroidia > Bacteroidales > 4484-276 > SABY01. Next base: position 2,479 of record JAOZRY010000170.1, read on the forward strand.
GAAAGTAGCAGCACAGCAATTTCTTTGGTGTTCAAATACATTTTCAGAAAAGTACAGATTTTTTTCTCGGTGGGTGTAAAGTCGGGATGTAGCTTATCGAGTCGTTCATAAAAATCGGCATGAACATCTCTGAATTGTGTTTCGAAAATATTCAGAAAATCGCTTTCATAGTTTGATTTGTTGTCTTGAATGATTTTCCTTATAATCTTCATTCCCTCCTTGTTAATGTATGGTATCAGTTTTTTCATTTCGAGCAGTAACTCCTGGTTCCTATTTTGATGATTGGAAAGGTGAAGGGCAGCAATGGCGAGTTCTTTCTTATTGCGTTTTAGTTCGGTGTGTAAGCGCTCTTCCTCTTGTTTCAGGATGGTTTTGTTGGCTGTCGAAATTCGCAACATGGTTTTGGTTCGGGCTAATAATTCCGTTTTATCGATGGGTTTGCGGATGTAATCAACGGCACCCACCGACATAGCTGTCCTGAGATCATGGGGTGTCAACATAAAACCCGTTACCATAATCACCGGGATATTGCACAAGGCTTCGATTGATTGCAATTTTCCGATCAACTGCAGGCCGTCCATCACAGGCATCTCCCAATCGGTAAGTATCAGGTCGGGGACAATCTTTTGAATCACCTGAAATGCCATTTCGCCATTTAGTGCCTGAAATAACTCGTAGGGTTCGCGCGATTCAATATAGCTGTTTACAATACATTCGAGGGCTGTGGGCTCATCGTCAACAATCAGTATTTTTTGTTTGTTCATTTTCGGCAAAGTTTATTAAACGCTTGTATTCATCTTTATTCTGCATGTTAATGGCATAAAATATCCGGGAAATCCACTCATTGACAGCACTTCCTGAGGTTTCTTTCAAAGGGTCGAGCACTTCACGAAAACGGGAAATCTCATATATTTCAAATTCGTTCACTTTTTTTGTTACTGCTTTCACGACTTCAAAATCGGTGTCAGAAAAAAGAAATTTACTTTTGAAATTGTAGGCAGTGTTTTCATTAGTTTCATTGATTTTTGAAACATACGGAAGCGTGAACCAAAAATGAGTACCCTCCTCTGCATTACTACGGACACCTATTTTCCCGCTATGCGCTTCTATGGCCATCTTGCAAAAGGTAAGTCCCAGACCGGTGGAACGATGGGAGCTATCGTTGGTTTCTCCAAAATGGCGGTATTTATCGAAAATATAAGGCAGTGCTTCATTGGTAATCGGGACTCCATAATTACTTATCGAAATCTGCAGCATGTCGTCTTCTGATAGTTCGGTTTTAATGTCGATGCTTTTGTTGAGAGGCGAATAACGGATGGCATTCGACATGAGGTTGTCGAATACGCGTATCATCACCTCATTATCAGTCATAATTTCATAATCTGTAAAATGTAAATGCAATTCCAGATTTTTCTCATTCAGACTAATTTCCTGTCCATTGATAACGTCCTCCAAAATATTGCGTAGCGAATTTTGCTCTTTGTTGAGACGGAATTCGGTGGTTTCATATTTTTCCACATCCAGCATATTGGAGATAAGACGCAACATTTTACCTGCAGCATTGCGCACATTCCGGTTGCTGGTGTTTATGAGCACCTGACTTAAAGGGTTTTTTATGTCGTGTACCAGAGAGTGGGTCTGCGATTCCTTGAAGCTGTTCAGCTGTTTCAGCTTTTCATATTGTTCGCTAATTTTTTCGGACTGAGTTTCAATTTCCTCTTTTTGTGTTTCGATTTCCTTTTTTTGAAGTATCAGCTTACGGTTTGCTTTTTGTATATGTGCTAGGTTTCTGATTATAATCAAAGCAAACCCAATCATTAATATAAAACCTATGATAAAATAATTTCGTACGGTTTTCTGATGTTCTATTTTAGCTTCCTGTAAAGCATCCTTTTTAGCCTGTTCCGTGGTCAGTACTTCCTTTTCTTTTTCAAATTTATATTGATTCTCAATCGTGGTTATTTCTTTAATGTTGCTTTCGTTATATATACTGTCCGAAATATTTTTAAATATAACATGGTATTTGTAGGCTTTTTTATAATTATTTGTTTTTTCATATATGAACGATAGCAATTCTGCTGCCTGCGATTTTTCTACAAGCCTATCCGTTTCATTGACTTCATTGTTGGCTTTGAGCGCATATTTTAATGCTAAATTGTAAACACCCTGATAATAATAATAGTGTGCAATTGAATGATATGCAGTAAGCATACCGCGTTTAAAATTATTTTTTTCACTTATCGAAATTGCTTCAAAGAATTTTTGTTCCGCCGAATCATAATTTCCAAATTTCTCTTCAATTAGTCCATAGTGTATGAATGCAAGTGATAGTTTTTCATTGTCTTCCATGGTTTTGCAAAGCGGTATCAGTTTTTTTATATAGCGCAATGCCAACGAATCATTGTCTGTTAATCTATAAACATTTACTATGTTTTGATACACAAGAAGCAGTTTTCTGTAGTCTTGTATTTCATTAAAATAATCGGCAACTTTTAAATAATACGGTAGCTCTTCATCTTTTTTGCCCATAAATCCAAATAATCCGGCAATGTTTAACTGGCAAACAGCAACAGAGTATTTATTTCCTATCTTATCGAACAGCGATAGTGTTTTTTGATAATTTTCCATTGCAAGCGGATAGTTTCCCTGCGAATTGTATATGTTACCAATATTATTGTAACATGCAGCCATGGTATGTTGATCGTTAATTTCCCGGCTAATTTTTATTGCTTGTTGGTAACAATGCAATGCTTTGGGAAAATCCTCTGTAAGCTTAAAATAGATTCCTTGTATTTTAAGGCTTTTTGCTTTCCCTTTTTTGTAAGCTGTAATATCCGAAAGGCTGTCGGCAAGTGTTGCATAATGCAGTGTAAGATCCAAATCATAAAAACGCATTCTAAAAGCGATATCGTTTAGGAGGTCTATTTTTATTGTATCCGTTTCTTTATGGTTCGCCAGCAGATTTTCGAGGCTGTCAATTTCGGCATTCTGAGAAAATATTGGCAGGTACAATATCATTAAACTCAGATATAGTAAAATGTTTTTCATGGTGGTTTAAACTTTTCCTCTTTTTATCGTTATTGTGTCGATATTCTCTAAGATAATAAAAAGTGTTTCTAAACTTTTTTCGTATTTGTTAGAACGAAAATAGCACAAATTCATGTTGTGGTAACACGAAAATCTAAAATAGCGAGTTTGGTTATTTTTTCCATAAACAAGTGCTATTGTAAACTTTTCGATTGCAGTTTTATAATCTTACAATTTAAAATAGAAAAGCCCAAGCATTGCGTATTTTTCTGATAACCATAAAAAGTAGTCAATAATTACAGCAATTTCAATCCCATAGTCAATCATCAATTTGGAAGAATCGGTTTTGTTTAATCTGAACATGATCTTTCCTTCCATGAGGTTCATTTCAGCTTGTTTTTTTTTGCTCTGTTTTTCACAAAACTCTTAGCCATGGTAAGCAATGCAAAAGCCGAATCATATTTTTTTATCGAAAACTGAAATTCCGATTTCAGATAATACGACCGGTAAAGCAGGTTTCGGTGGTTTTTATTTTTTGCAATCTGTAAAGCTGAATCTAACAAAGCCATTTTTTCATCAACCGGAGGTTTATTATATTCCACAATCTCCAAAAAAACATTTGCCCGCTCCACAGGATCAGCTAACTCTTGTATCCTGTACAAACTATCGACCGTTTTCTTGTTGTATTCAACAAGCTGTGCTGCCACAGATGGACACACACAAATCATTATTATTGCTACCAACAAAAAACTCAACCAATTGTGTGCAATAAACCAAAAAGTGTTTTTTCTGAAATACACCATTTTCATATCTTATTGTGCGAAACCCCTCTGTTTATGGTTTGCAAAAATATAAAATTTGGGTTTTTAAATTTCTATAAAAAGTGTCCGCCAGCAAAACGCCGATATTATTGTTAGACCTGTATTTACAACAGTTATTATTTTGGCAGTTGTATCATTAACGTTTCCATGTCCTTCGGACGATGGAAAGTTTCGTGGCGTGCCAACCGACTTTCCAACGTCCGTCAGGACTTGGAAACGTCAAAAAAATTGGAAACATCCGTACTTAACGTTTCCATATC
>JAOZRY010000840.1 GCA_029939965.1 Bacteroidales bacterium
GTTTTTTGCCCGAATAACATACGACAGCCCGAAAATGTTGAGGATAATGTAGAGGATATCAACGGGGTAACGGTTTCTACATTTCTAATCCAATATGATGAAAAAAAATGGGAATAATAATCCATACCAACATTTAAAATAACATTTCCCTTTTTCAGGCTTTATTCTACTGCCCTCTCTAATAATTTCAAAGTATTTTTTTTAGCATTCATCCTGGCCATAATGCCGTTGGGGATGGTCATCATTGTTGCGATATGCCCAAAAGACAAGCCGTAGGAAACGGGTATATTGAGTGGTTCTAAGAGGTCAACAATGGCTTCCTTCAGGGTTAGTTTTGGTTTTTCCTTGTTGATGTTACAATTATTAAAAACTCCCATTACAATTCCTGCTGCTTTTTTTAGGTTTGTTGCGTACAAAAGATGAAAAAGCATTTTATCAACCCGGTAAGTTTGTTCATCGATTTCCTCCAAATATACAATCTTGTTTTCGAAATTGGGTTCGTAAGCACTTCCGATCATCGAATCGAGTACACTGATATTACCTCCTAATAATTCACCTTCTGCTTTTCCTTCATTAATGCAATAGATGTCGTACTCAGGATTGGCTGTTGTATTTGCTTCCCGCTCATAAGGATATTTATAATTATTTCGCGGGTTTACCAGAACCCTCTCAAATGATTTCCAAGCGAATTTATTGAATGATGAAATGCCCACCGGCCCGTGGAAAGTAATCAAACCAGTACGTTCATAAATTGAGGTTAATAGAGCGGTAATATCGCTATAACCAATTAATGCCTTTGGGTTTTGTTGAATCTGATCATAATCAAGTAAGTCGAGTATTCTTATGGAACCATAACCACCCCTTACACAAAGAATGGCTTTCACATCTTTATTGGCGAACATGTGCATGAGTTCATCTGCCCTTTCCTGATCGGTGCCTGCGAAATAACCATATTTTGACAAAACAGAGTCTTTGTAATAAGTCAGGAAACCAAACCCATTCAGTTTTTCGATAGTTTCGAGCAGTTGTTCTTTAGTTATTGTACCACCGGGCGTAACTAAACCAATTAAGTCACCTTCGTTCAACCGATTTGGGAGTATCCTTGTTTGCGATATACTTGTTTTGTCATCAGGTTCGGCAATCAAACCAGAAAAAGGGGTCATCGACAAAACCGACAATGCACTTGTGCTTTTAATAAACTTTCTTCTACTAAGCATTTATGTGTGTATGTTGATTTAAAAAACAGAAAAACAATTCAATAAAATGAATTGTTTTTCTGTTTTGAATATCCAGGTGGATTAATGTACATCTGTTCGTGTATCCCACCAAATTTGGTATCCCCAGTAATTATCTACTTCATTTACATTTGTTGGGATGTTTTGAGAATTTAATTTTTTTTCGGTATCGGGATATGAAAACCTGAAAGGTGTACGATTGTGCCCGCTGTGTACAGAGTTGGCAGCCATAGGGAGTTGTGGAATATCTGTCCTTCTCATTTCGGCCCAGGCTTCCCAACTCTGACGGAACAATGATATCCACTTTTGTACGTATATCTGCTCAACATTATTTGCCCAGGCTACCTTTGTTCCCTGAAGGTAGGCTGAAATATCTTCATCGCTGATACCGTACTCTTTACATGAAGCTTCAATTGCGGCCTCATAAGCCTCTTCGGCATCTGTGCCAACAAAACCACGTTGTGCCGCTTCGGCCTTAATAAATTCAATTTCTGCATATTTCAGATAGTAAACAGTACCTGTTGGGTTTTCTACAAACAAGTCATTTACCCGTGAGTAGGTAGT
>JAOZRY010000171.1 GCA_029939965.1 Bacteroidales bacterium
GAGAAAATTAATTCAAGGTCGGTCATGTGGTCTCGAAGGTTTTGTTTTTTCAATCCTTTTACTTCTTTGTATTGTGAGGGAGTTAGGCCGAAAGCAGCTTTAGATATTTCGGCGGTTAATATTGCATACTCAATTCGTTCTTTTACCCCTCGTTTTTTCCACTCGTCTGTTAGTTCATCACGAATGGCGATACTCCTCATTCTTTTTTCTATCCATTCATCTGAATATCCTTTTGCTTTGTATATCTCTCTTGTCCGTTTTGATGCTAATTCAGGGTTTTCTATTTCTTCCAATCTTTCATAGCCTACTTTCGCAAGCCAACGTTTAAATGGTTCTGCTTTTGGAGAGGGAATTGATTGGATTATTCTCAAAAGATTTTCTGTGTCTGCACATTCTGTATTGTACCGCTTTCCGTCTTTAGATTCCATTTTCAGTTGTCGACAATTTGTCGACAAGTCAATTCCATTATCCTTCTCTCTTTTCTTCAATCTGTACCAATAGTCTCTTGGCTTTATACTATCTGTTAAAACTTCAATTATATCAACGATAGCAAAATACCACTTCTTTTCTTTTTTATCCCAGTGGGTTCTTACTTGCTTGCTTTCAAAAAGTTTTATGTTTGCCATAATGCTAATTATTCGATTAAAATAAACAAAATTAATACTCCTTTTGAGTTTTTAAGTAAAACCTTCATATTTAATCAGATAAATTTTCCTGTCTGGTTCATCCTTCAGATCAACCTTTGCTACAATTTGCGAAGCAAATCAAATTGATCAATAGCTGCTAAATTTGTTAATGGAGATGTATTGCTAACAACAATCATAATTTATCTATTTGTTTCAATGTTGCCACGTCAGTGTTTAAATCATCGATATCGTAATGAGCGGGTATTTTGCGGATTCCGAGTAGCTGGCGAAATTCCCACAAACTCATAGTAGCTAATTCCCGGGCTTTGCCAATAGATAAACGATACTGAGAATAAAGTAGCAAAGCTATTTCAACTTTAAGGTCGGGCAACTTAATCCGGGCTGAATCAAGAATATCTTGTGGTATTTCTAAAGTATTTGTCTGCATATTTACTCCCTTTCTTTGTTAGTATAACATATTATTAAGTTGCAAACTTCTGTATAAAAAATGTAATTTGCAAGAAAAAACGTAATTCGTATAATAACTATTTTATAATGATTTTTGTAATAGAACATTTATTTTCAGAATGTATTTTTAGGAAATAAATTCCTTGCACCGGGGCATGCCCCATTGTGGAGAAATCTATTTGCAAGGAGGATATGTTCTGCAATGGAGCATGCTCCATTGTCAGGATTATTTTTCCGGTTATGTCGGTTATTTCCAAACCTAACAGGTTTTGTGAACTTGGTAGGTTTTGGATTGTAAATACTCCATTTGAGGGGTTGGGATAAATCCTAATGCCCGATGGTTTGCTCTCTTCTATTTTTATGGAGCTACCGTATTCAATTATATAATATAGTTGGTTTGTAATATTTATGTCGTTCCATTCTCCCTCGATACCAAGCATGGTAGTGCCGGCGGGCCATCCCGAAAGTGCAATTGCTCCGGCATCCTGGTTCGACATAAAATCATCAGGCTCCTTCACAATTCCGGTACTTGTTCCACCCCAATTGTTGTAGGCTCCGGCAATAACCTGCCCGTTTCCTGAGCCGTTTGCGCCTTGTCCTGTCCAAAAATTAATACCCACACCGTCATTGTTGCCGTCCCACAACCATGTTCCTTCGGTTGCTTTATCGGTTGCGCCAACCCATACATAAGCAATCCCGCCGCCATCGTTTACAATTGTATAATCATCGGGTATTTCAGCACCGTTTACAATGGCATCAAAAACTGCTTCTTGTTCTTCCAAACTATTAATTTCAACGAGGTAGCCTCCTTTTTCTAAGGCATCGGCGGCGGCGGCTTCCCAGGTTTTTTTATTGGGAACTATTTCATATTCTGTATCATTAAACTCAAAATTATAATTGGCAGCATATTCATCGGCAATGCAACGTACTGAATATCCAAAATCCCATTGGGCCTGCCAACGGGTGATGGTTTGGAATTGTGTATTTACATTCCGGTACATATAATGGTTGTTGTATGTGCCGGGTGTTGTTGTCCAGAAATATGTAAAATAATATCCGGTTGGTGAGGGGAAATCTTCGTTGTAAGCAAAGCCGTAGCCCGGATACCAAATTCCACCAAAAAGCGCATCAAAGCCTGTACCTCCGTCAACTTGTAATTGTACCCCTTCATCAGTGCCTCGCTCAAAGCCGGTTTCGTAGGCATCCTCTTCGCTCATACCCAAAAACATTTCCATTTGAATCCATTCCTGGTCTGAAGGCAAATGCCAGCCATCTGCACAAATCCCCTGAATACTTTCACCGGTTTGGTAATCCATCATTTCGTGCCACTCATAAAGGCCGCCATATTCGTTACACTCACTTTCATCGTTGTTGTAGCAAAATTTTTCTATCACCGAATTATTAGTTTGGTTGTTGCTCCCACTTTGATTGGTCATAGTTCCGATGTTCAAATTTTGAGCCATCCAACATTGGTTTCCAATCAAGGTTGTTGTATATTCTTTTCCGTCCCTGTTATCGGTAAAAGTTTCGCCGCAAATAATTTGGGCATTTAATTGTGTAATTATTACTGATATAATTAATGTTAAGTAAAAGTTTTTCATAGTTATTGTGAATTTTAATTAATGATGATTTTTTTGATAATAGTTTTATTATTGGTTATTAATTTAAGGAAATATACTCCCTTCAATGGGGCATGCCCCATTGTCAGGGGAATATTTATTTGTAGGTGTAAGGGGTCGTTCAAGGGGACATGTCCCCTTGTCAGGATAGTTTTTCCGGTTATGTTGGTGATTTCTAAAGATTCGATGTTGTGAGTACTTTCTATTATAAATATCCCGTTCGACGGGTTTGGGTATATTGAAAATGTATGTTCGTGAGAACTTATTGTCATTGTTTGATTTGAAATCTCAATATCTAATTCGCCAAATACCCCACTACCATCGTTTGCTGTTGCCCGTACTGTTACAGTACCGTCATTAATTGCTGTTAGAATTCCTTCCTGACTAATTTCCCCAAAATTAGTACCGGCTGAAATGCTCCAGGTAACACTTTGGTTTGTTGCATTTTCGGGCAAAACTTCGGCAAGCATTTGAAGTGTTCCATCGGGAGTTGTAATTGCATTAACTCCACCTTCGGCACTTACAATTATTTCTTCAACGGCAACCGCACAGTTATCAAGCAAATATTCGCCGGTTCGTTGCAGATTGAACTGCGAAGTTGTTAGTGGCATTAAGGCAGGGTCGGGAACAGGTACGTTTAATTTCCAAAGATGAGGCGAAGTTTCGTAAGGAGCAACTACACCCGAAGCTCCCATAAAGTCGAGATTTCCATCGTTATCAACATCAAAAATTGTAGGTGTTTTGTAAAAAGTTCCACCGTTTGTTACTTCAAGCGGCCACCCGTCAGTGGGTGTTCCATCGTGATTATAGGCGTGGTAGTAACCTGTATTTCCTGAATAAGTTACATTATCGTCCGAAATTATTTCCAGATGTTGGTCGTTGTCGATATCGGCTATTAAGAGTTGCGAATTAATTGCCCAGGTTGTTTCAATTGGAAAGCCTGTGAGGTTGTTGCCATCTTTATCCCAACCATAAATATAATAATTTGAGGCACCAAGAATTTGGTCTCCACAAAAAATATCGAGAGTGCCATTATCATCGATATCAGCAATCGAAACATGTGCATACATATTCCAGGTAGTACTTTGTGGCCAGTTGGGATATATGGTTCCATCGTTGTTTAGAACATAAACAGCGGGAGGTTGCGAACCGTAAGAAAGTGATGCAAAAGCAATTTCTTTTCCGGGCAAACAATCAATATTAGCGATAACTGGTGATGAATAAGAGATATGAACATCAGCAGGAAGAATAAAATGGAAAACCTCAGTTCCATCAGTTTCAAATACTTTTAAGCCATCGTAGTATGCAGCAATTATTTCAACCTGATCGTCATTATCAATATCTGCAACCGAAATTGAACCGGTAGGGATATATGGCAAAGCCTGAGGCCAGCCCGGAAGCACAGTGCCATCTTCGTTATAAATGTATATTTCGCCGGTTGGATAAATCCGCTTGCTTATAAGTATTTCCATTTTATTGTCTCCATCAATATCGTACAAAGTTGGGGAGCCACCGTTAAAACCGTGATGAATGGGGAAGTTTTCGATTACATTTCCACTAAGGTCGAAAGCATATAACCAACCGGATGATAATCGTGTAGCAACAACAATTTCAGGAATTCCATCGCCGGTAATATCGCCAAGAGAGAGTGATTTTTCAATATAATCATTCATTGTTTGGGTAGGCCACCCATCAACTACAGAACCATCGGTGTTGTATGCATGCAATTGCTGTGTGCCGGTGTAAATTATCTCCAATTCAGGGTCGCCATCCAAATTGCAATATATTGCATTTTTATCGGAACTACCATTAAATGTTGTCGGGAAACCATCAAAAAGTGTTGGTTCAATTTCCAAGTTGGAACTGTTTTTTAAAGGTGTCGATATTAAATTACCTTCCAAAAATTGTTCGTAGGCTTCCTGTGTCATTTGCACATAGCCCAACTCATCGGGCATTACATTTATCCCGACACCCAAAAGCTCGCTCGAATGTACTTTTACTGTTTGAGAAAAACTTGTTAGATAGCAGCAAATTAATAAGAAAATAAATACATGTTTTTTCATCTGATTATTAGTTTTTTGGTGATGATACTATTATTAGTTTTAATTTTTAGAAAATATATTCCCTGCAATGGGGCATGTCCCATTGTCCGTAAATCTATTTGGGTTGGCAATGGGGCATGTCCCATTTCCAGTATAGTTTTCCCGGTGATGTTGGTTATTTCTAAAGATTCGATGTTTTGAGTGCTTTCTATTGTAAATTTTCCGTTTGATGGGTTGGGATATATTGAAAAGGCAGAACTAACAAAATCGTTTATATTCATTATATGCAATACCGTAATTACTACAGTATCTGGTTCGGATGTTAAACCACCATCAAAAACTGTAAGGTAAAATTCATAATCTGTATTTTCATTTACAATTGGTGCAATGAAGCTTGGTGTCTCTGCACTTGCATCGTCAAGGACTATGCCATCGGGGGCAACCCATTGAAATGTGAGGATGTCTTCTTCATCCAAATCATAAGAATTTGAACCATCGAGATATCCAAAACCTGCACTTTCAACGGATTGATCCTCACCCGCATCGGCTACCGGCCGGTAACGACCATCGTAAGCTCTGATGTCAGTTCCCTTTGCATTAATGGCCATTACACCTGCGCCAAGAGCAACGCCACGCAAACCGTTAATTTCTTCCGACCAAAGTTTTTCAAGGTCGGGAGTAAAAATAAACAGCTCATAATATGGCCAGTCTTCCATCGAATAATATACTAACCCATCAGCACCAATTGCAAAATTTGGAATTGGAAGTCCGTTTGGGGCAACAATTTCTGAATAAGAATTAATCACTGTGCCATCGGCCGGGTTTAACCTTACCAATTCAAAATCGCGGGATATTGTATAAACACTTCCATCAGGCCCAACGGCGTGGCTACCGGCAAAGCTATATCCCATCGGGAAATTCCAGTTTACCTGAAAAGAATCTCCTTTATCGGTTAGTGAGTAAAGAAAATCGGTGTTGGTGCCACCGCTACATCGTGGGGCATAAATTGTTCCATCATTGCCCACCATAAGCCCTTGCTGCTGTGCTCCCCAGGTTCCTATACCTTCGCTACTGTATAAATATTGTCCGGTTGATAAATCACAAACGCTGACCACAGAATTATTGCTGCTTAATTCCCAGAAATACCCTTTGTTGCCGTAGCAAGAAACCGAAGCTCCATCAGACGACAACGCCTGTCGCGACAACGACCAGATTGTAGTTCCATCGAGCGGGTTTATACATAGGATATTAGTATAATTACCAGCAATAACATCTCCGTTTTCCGCAAAAGAAACTGTTTCGGAACTACTCTCGGTAACGTCATCTTCGGATTCCCACAATATGCTGCCGTCTTCTAAATCAAGGGCATATAGTTTTGAGGGTTGTGTACTTCCACCGGCTCTTGTGGCATATACGCGACCATCGTAAACCGCCGAAACTTTTGAGTATCGGTCTGAATCAGGATCTAATGGTAGCTGTGCCCTCCAGATTTCTGTGCCATCATACACATTGTAACACACTATCCACGATTCAGTTTGTGGGCTTGCAGCTGTGCGCCTGTAAACAATTAATTTGTCGCCTTCAATTACCGGATTTCCGGCATAAGCAGCATACTCGCCACCCGACCACAATAACTCAGGATTTTCCATTGGGCCGTAGTGCCTACTCAATCCGTTTCGTGCAGGGTTTCCTCCTGTTGCCAGATTCCAGTCGTATTCCTGTGCCATTGTTAACAAACCGCAAAAGACAAGGATTAGCGAAAGATTTAATTTTAAATGTTTTGTAAAGTTCATAATAGATTTATTTAATAACCATTTTTTTTG
>JAOZRY010000172.1 GCA_029939965.1 Bacteroidales bacterium
ATGAAATATTTCGCCTCTTTGCTTTTAATTTTCTTAACCACGATAAATGGAACTGTTTCGCAGGAAACCGATTATTTTATTCCAATAAATTTTAATAAGGCCTACAAAAACCAAACACGTTCAACGGATGGAAGTCCTGGCGAAAAGTATTGGCAAAATCGTGCTGATTATAGTATTGATGTGGAACTTGAACCCGCCACACATAAAATTTCGGGCACCGAAACCATTGTTTATACCAATAACAGTCCTGATAATTTAGAGTACCTGATCATTCACCTGTTCCCAAACCTATACAAAAAAGGTGCTGCCCGCGATTTTGATATCGACCATACTGATGCATTTGATGGGGTTTTTCTTGATGAAATTACATTTAACGGGAAAGTTATTGGCAAAAAGAACCGAAGTAAATTTGTTGAGTATATCCACAACAACTTTATGCTTTTCCTGCCCGAGGATATTGCTCCGGGTGAAACCGCCAAAATAGGTTTTACATGGAATTATACGCTCAACACCAACTCACATTACCGTGAAGGTCAGGTGGATAAATCATCATTTTTTGTGGCATATTTTTTTCCACGCATTGCTGTATATGATGATATTGATGGCTGGGATGATTGGAAATACAGTGGTACAGCAGAATTTTATAACGATTTTGGGGATTATGATGTTTCAATATCTGTACCCGAAAATTATCTGGTTTGGGCAACCGGCGAATGGCAAAACCCTAAAGAACTACTTACCGAAGAGTACTTTAATAAATTTATAAAATCAAAAACTTCGGATGAAATTATTAGCATCATTGATACCAAAGACATACGAAAAGGAAATATTTTAAAACAAAAGTCAAAAACAACCTGGAAATATTTAGCCAAAAATGTAACCGATTTTTCTTTCGGCACCAGCGATCATTACCTATGGGATGCAACAAGTTTGGTAGTTGACAAACAGACCGGACGCCGGGTTTCGATTGACGCTGCTTACAACTCTCGTTCAATTGATTTTTATGAAGTAGCATCTATTGCCAGGAGTGCGATTAGTTACATGTCGTACAGTTTTCCGGCAATTCCTTTTCCATATCCAAAAATGACTGTTTTTAATGGCCTTAGCGAAATGGAATATCCTATGATGGTGAATGATATTTCGCTAAGCGATATTTCCGAAACTATTAAACTAACCTCTCACGAAATTTTTCACACATATTTCCCTTTCTATACCGGTCTAAATGAAACCAAATATGCCTGGATGGATGAGGGGATGACATGTTATGGTGAATCGATTGTTGCAACTGCACTTGAACCCGATGAATACGAAGGTTTTTATTTTTTAGATATCTATGAAGAAAACATAGGTTATGATTATGATATGCCCTTTTTTGTAAACACCGAATTCCTGAAAGCCCCCGTGTATTATTACAATTCGTATCCCAAAGCAGCAATATTTTTTCAAATGGTGCATGAATACCTCGGAAACGAAAAATTCCTGAAAGCTTTGCATGCTTTTGTCGAGAGATGGAACGGAAAACACCCATTGCCTCACGACCTGATTTTTACATTCGAAGATGTACTAAACGAAGATTTATCCTGGCTTTTCCGACCATGGATTTTTGAGTTTGGCTATGTGGATTTTGCTATTCAGGATTTTGCCACAAATAAAAACACAATAACCATCGAAAAAAGAGGCGTTTATCCGGCACCTTTTTCGGTATTGATACACTATATGGATGGTAGTGAAGATATATTTGATTTTGATGCCGGAATATGGAAATCGGGCAATAATAATTACGAAATAATATTACCTGAGGGTAAATTAGTTAGTGATGCCAGATTGCTTAATAAATCAGGACTTGATGCGGATGTGTCCAATAATTATTTTTCGGCAGGTAAATAAACATCTTTATTTTACAGGATTTACCGCCTGAAATAAGAGTACAGATTTCAAATTTATTTCGCGAGGTTAACACATAATTCTTATATGAACTGGAACATTTATATTAAAGGTTTTAAATCGTTTTTGCAGTTAGAAAAATCACTATCGGCAAATTCGGTTGATGCTTATGTACACGATGTTTCTAAGTTTAGAGAATTTCTTGAAATCAGCAACCGAAAGGAACTTACTGTTGAAAAAATAACATTAAAAGATATTCAGAATTTTAACTGTTGGATAGCAGAGTTGGGTATGACGGCTTCCAGTCAGGCACGCATCATTAGCGGATTGCGTGCTTTTTACAAATATCTGTTTATCGAAGATATTGTAAAAACTAACCCTACCGAACTGGTGGAAGTTCCAAAGATTGGTCGCAAACTTCCTGATACACTTAGTTATAATGAAATTAAAATGATGATTGAGGCCATAGATTTGTCGAAACCTGATGGTGAGCGCAACCGGGCAATTATTGAGGCATTGTATGGCTGTGGCTTGCGGGTTTCAGAACTATTAAATATGCAAATCTCAAACCTGCACTTCGATTTGGGATTTGCCAAAATAACCGGAAAAGGCAATAAGGAACGGTGGGTGCCAATCGGAAAGCCAGCAATGGATCAGATTAATATTTACCTTAAACAGGTGAGAAATCATTTGGATATAAAAAAAGGTAACGAAGATTTTGTTTTTCTCAACCGGAATGGAAGGAAACTCAGCAGGGTTTGGGTATTTCATATTGTAAAAAACTTAGCCGGGAAAACCGGAATCAAAAAAAATGTAAGTCCACACACCTTGCGGCATTCATTTGCCACGCATCTTGTAGAGGGTGGTGCTAACCTGCGTGCTGTACAAGATATGCTAGGGCACGAGTCCATTACTACCACCGAAATCTACACTCACCTCGACCGAAGGTTTCTGAGAGAGACCATCGAGAAATTCCATCCATTGGGCAGGGACAATCAAAATAATATTTAACCAGAATCAGAATTAATTATCTCCATCATTGTAATTGTATTATTTTTGTGTAGGCCAAATTACAATAACATTTTGTTAAAAATAGCTAAATACCAGTTTTTCACTATCCTCGCCATACTTCTTATGTTTTCGGAATGTGCGTTATCACAAATTGCTAATAGCATTTACGAAACTCCTGTTTTCCACAAACTAAGTAACGATGACGGGCTCTCGCAAGGGAGCATTCACACTATTGCTCAGGATGATCAGGGTTTTATGTGGTTTGGGACAAATGATGGTTTGAACAGGTATGATGGATATGATTTTAAAATTTATAGAAATATCTTTTCCGACTCCACAACCATTAGCTCCAATCTGATTTTTAAAATAGTGGTTGACAGAGGAGGGATACTGTGGATAGGTACTGATAAAGGGCTTAACAGATTTAATCCGGCTATTGGAGAGTTTGAACTAATAACAAATAGTGTTTTAAATAATTCTATTTCGATAACTGATCTTGCATTATCTGATGATGGCAAAATATGGATTGGAACAAAAAATGTTGGATTGGGATGCCTTGATCTGGAATCCGGAGAATATCAGGGATTTTTTTATAACCCCAATATTGAAAATTCGATTCCGGATAATTCGATTTTAAAGTTGATTGTTGCTTCTAATAATACACTGTGGGTGGGATTTCAAAATGGTGATATTTGTTTTCGCAAGCCTTCGGACAAAGAGTTTTCCATTCTTGATCTGAATTTGAATGAAACAGAAAAATCTCTAAACATAATTTCCGGATTTCAGGAAGATAAAAATCATAACCTTTGGATAGCGACCAACGGAAGATCGCTGTTACACCTTAATACCAGAACTCTACAACTTGTTCAACTCAATAAATCCAGAACTTATGAAACTCGAATCCCTTATATTCTACCCGCTTTGCTCGGGTTAAACGATAGTTTAATAGTACTGGGAACCGACATGAACGGTCTGGCGCTTTATAACACAAAAACAAAACAAGTTAGATATTACAACGAAGGAGAAAGCAAATACAATGTATCATACCGTACTATAAAAACGCTGTTCTTAGACAGGGATAATAATTTGTGGATAGGAACCAATGGTAAAGGATTGAACATTTTAAGTGAGAACACACCCAACTTTACAACCATTACCTCTTCTACATCCAATAATACAGCACTTCAGTTTTCGAGTGTAAGAAGCATATTTGAAGAAAATAATTCTACATTATGGGTGGGAGGCTATGCAGGTTTACAAAAAATAAACCTAACAAAAAAGCAAACTGAAGATTTTTACTATCTTATTCCTTATACATTATGCCTCGATAAGGCCGATAGCAACATTTTGTGGATTGGTACAGAAGGAAGTGGAATTTATTTTTTGAATAAATCGTTGCAAACTCTAACCCAAATTCCGCAATGGAAACATCTTACCTGTACAAACAATAATAAACCTAAAGGAGGGGGAGGGATCATCTATAAGATTGTAAATCTGGATGATGAAAATCTTTTGATTGGGGCTAACCCCGGTATTTACATTTTTAATAAATCTACGCTTTCTTATAAATATTTCGATCGCTTTGCAGGAGACCAATCCGAATTTATCGATGATGTTAATAATATATACTTCGACTCGGAAAGCCGGATATGGATTAGTACAATGTCGGGAATACTTGGCCAATTTCATCCTGAAAACGAAACACTTACCGCCATCACAATCAATAATAATGATAATGCAGTGTATAACAATATCAACTGTTTATTTGAAGACAGTAGCAAAAGATTCTGGTTAGGAACAAACTCAGGACTCATATTGCTCGATAGCAATAAAAATGTAAGCAAAGTATATGATAAGAGTTATGGATTACCAAATAATGTTGTGTATGGAATTCTGGAGGATGAAAATGGGCGACTCTGGATAAGTACAAATTTGGGAATTACCCAGTTTGATCCTAAAACTGAATATGTAACAACTTTTGAAAAAAGTGATGGATTACCCTCAAATGAATTTAACAGTGCAGCATATTTTCAAAATAATAAAAACACACTATACTTTGGTGGTGTAAATGGTTTGGTGATTATTAATCCTAAAAAAATAAAAAGTACGCCTAAGCCTAATCAGGTGGTTATTACCAAAGCAATAATAATTGGAAATAAAACTAAATATGATTATACAGTTGCGTATAATAATAAAATCGTTCTCACACCTGACCAAAATGTTATAACACTGGGTTTTTCCTCTATGAAATATTTTAGCCCTGACAAAAGCAGTTATTCGTTTATGCTCGACAATAAATCCACAGAATGGGCAAACCTTGATGACAAAAGAAATCTCACATTAACATCACTAAGTCCGGGCAAACATGAATTAGCAATAAAATCGGGTAGCAGTACTGACGAATGGACACCACAACCAACCACTATACACATCATTGTATTGCCAAAGTTTTATCAAACCACATTGTTTAAATTGGTGGTTCTGATTCTGATTATATCTGTTGTTACAGCTTTTTATTTCTTTAGGATAAATTTGATAAAACAACAGCAGATGAAACTTGAAAAAATAGTAGATCATCGCACTGAAGAGTTAAAACAAACCAACATTGAACTTGAAACAGCCAATAGTGCAAAGAACAAATTTTTATCGATAATTGCTCACGATTTGAAAAGCCCGTTCAATTCGATGATCGGATTTGGCGACATCCTGATTGAAGACTGGCACACACTTGATGAAACTGAAAAGATAGAAATTATTACTCTGGTTAAAAACACAACGGAAGATACCTACCAATTGCTGGTAAATTTGCTCGAATGGTCGCGAATACAAGAAAAACATCTGGAGTTTTATCCTGTTCAGGTTAATCTTTTTCAATTGGTTAACGATTGTTATAAACAATTTAAAGGAGAGGCTTTCCTCAAAAACATAAGGATTATAAATGATGTTCCAAAAAGCATATCCGTATTTGCCGACACAAACATGCTACACTCGGTTTTGAGGAACTTAATTTCAAACGCAATAAAGTTTACACCAAAAAATGGACGGATCGACATAACAGCCGAAGCCAAAGATCAGGTTATTAAATGTTGTGTTAAAGATTCGGGGGTTGGAATGACAAACGAGGATGCTGAGAAACTTTTCAAACTCCAATATAAAAACTCATCCAAAGGCACCGAAGGCGAAACAGGAACAGGCTTAGGACTTGTGCTTTGCCACGAATTTATTAAAAAACATAATGGCTCATTTTCTGTTCAAAGTGAGCTGGATCATGGAAGTACTTTTTGTTTCTCGCTTCCAATTCCCGATGAAAAACAAGGTGAAGAAACAGGATCGGGAACAACCAATGCCAGTTTGAAAGGATCATAACAAATAAAAATATCACAATCATCAAACAAAAACCCTGAATCATTTCTGACTCAGGGTTTTCTGTTTGATGTGCCCAGAACAGGAATCGAACCTGCACTTCCAAAAGGAAACTAGTCCCTGAAACTAGCGCGTCTACCAATTTCGCCATCTGGGCTTTTAAGCGGGTGCAAAAATAATGCTTTTTGTTTTTTATCCAACAATCAAATTAAAAAAAACCGATTAGGATTTTTTTTAGATTACATTACTTTTAATTTGGACTTCACAATTTATTGGTAATCAACACTAAAGAAATTGCAAAAAGGCATGAATA
>JAOZRY010000173.1 GCA_029939965.1 Bacteroidales bacterium
TTCAACCCAGTATGGGTTGCTGCTATTGTAGCTTAAATATTTGCATTGTAAATGAACCCAAAACCCAGTATGGGTTTCGCTATAGGTTGAAATTCAGAAGAAGTATTGCAAGAACTCAACCTATACCGGGTTGTAGAGCAGTCATCAAATTAACCAGTACTACAATAGCGTAACCCATACTGGGTTAATCAGAGTATTTTATCGGTAGCCGGATAAATCCCCTCCCTCGGCCTGACGATTATGCATTATGTGCGGGATGGCTATTTTTCTTCAATTTGTCCAGCTTAGGCATTAACAGAAAGTTAACTGCGGGTCAAAAATCATTTCCACCTTGATTTGAACGAAAATCTTACTTTTTAGACTCGACTCATTATTGTTAATTATTAGTTTCCGACAGCAAAACCAAAAGTACAGTATTCCTTTCATTACATGCCCTAACCCCTACGAACCATCAAAATATAGTACCATGTAGGGTTTATGTAGAGGTTATGTAGAGGTGGAATTTCATGCCAGCATTTATTATTGATGTTATTTAGCCATCTAAAAACAATTCGGGGTTTTGAACTTAAATTTAATGACAATGAAAAAAACAAATTACAGTAAACTATCATTTTTTGGGTTGATAATGCTATTCCTGATAAATGGTAATGTGGTTGCACAAATTGACAATGTGATTACGGGTAAAGTATTTCCTGCCGGAATGAATACTCCCATGCGGGATGTTAAAGTTCAGATTCAGGACGACCCTTCAACCACTGTGACAACAGACGGCAACGGAGTTTTCAAAATTGAAATCACTTCATTTCCGGTAAGCCTGATTTTTATTCGAGAGGACTATCAGGAACAACTGGTGATTGTAAAAAAACCCTCAGATATTACGGTTTACCTAAGTGCAGGTAATATCGAAGTAAATGATTATGGCCAGGAGGTTGGTGTACGTGTAAGCCTCAATCCTGAGTCTCGCGATGGAATATTAATGCTCTCATCAACAGATAAAAGATTTAAATACTGGTTCGACAATAGGGTATATTTTGATGGAGCAGCCTATTTTGGTAACAATACTTATCAGGGTGTAACCCACGAAATTGGAAACGGTGTAAATATCCGGAGGCTTCGTTTTGCTATGAAAGCCATACTTTGGGGACATTGGGGAGGCGAAATTGATTTTGATTTCGGTAACAATGCCGTTGACATTAAAGATGCCTATCTGAGATATATTGGCACAAACTGGCAGGTAAAAGCGGGTAATTTCAGGGAACCAATGTCGTTGGAAACCATGACCACTTCGCGATATATTACCTTTTTGGAGAGGCCTTATTCTGTAGAACAAGCACCTTCGAGACATCTTGGTATTGCATATAAGAGGTTTTCAAACCATCTGTTTTTTGAAGGAGGTGTGTTTTCGAGTGTAATTGTAAACGACCTTATGCGCGACCAGAATAAGAGCAAAGGTACCAATGCGGGTTGGTCGGTAACAGGACGCACAGCTTGGGCACCAATAAAAAAAGAAAATGTAGTGTTGCATTTTGGAATATCAGGATCATACAGAACTCCTAAGTTACAGGAAATTGGTGATCCTGTAAACAGCTTTAGATATGGCGAGAATGCCGAAACCGAAATAAACCGCAAAAAGTATATCGATACGGATTGGGTAACAAACTGTAAAACCAAAACCATTTTGGGATTAGAAGCTGCCTATGCTTTTAAAAACTTTCGCATACAAGGCGAATACCTCCAAACCAATATAAAAAGAGATACAGATAAAGTGCCCACGGGTGAAGATAAATATGATTTGCAGGGATTTTATGTACAAGGTTCATGGCTGATAAATAATGCTGACTATTATTACAATATGGCTGATGCTGAATTTTCGCAAATAGATTTCAGAGATGTTTATAAAGGAGCATTTGAAGTGGCATTAAGATATTCGTTTATGGATGCCAACACGTTTAAAGATGGAGAAAATGTTCCGTTCATGCCAGGTGGATCGGGCGAAACTTATACCATCGGACTGAATTACCACGTGAATTACAATGTGAAATTCATGCTCAATTATGCATACTTAAACCACGACCGGTGGGCCGATGGAAAGGGATCTTATACTACCGATGAAGCAGAACCTCTACCTACCGGCGAAGCAGGAATCGACTTTAGCATGGTTCAGGCCAGGATATTAATCGCATTCTAAAAAAACAGAAACGCTAAACACTAAAATAATAACAAAATGAAAAGATATAATATAATCAGCATAATCATAGCTCTGTTTTTTAGTAGCTGTGTAAAAGATGAACAACCCGGCCCTGATGGCCCATTGCCGGCTGAGTACGAAAATATCGTTATCAACGAATTAATAACTAAAGATTTAACTGATCCATATTTTGTTGACGGATTAGGTGAAGGTGCCGATTGGATAGAGTTGTACAATAAAGGCAACAAAGCAATAAATATTTCGGGGACGTGGGTTTCCAAAAATCCAGGTGTTGAAGCCGAATATGTTCAGATTCCCACAAGCGATGAAGCAGTTACCACTATACCTCCCAAAGGTTTTCTGGTTATAATATTCGGTGCAGAAAATGCTGATGGCAGCAAAATACCTACAGGTATTGCAGATGGGAAAATTTTTATCGAATTTGGGTTAAGTTCATCCAAAGGAAACTTCGTTGCAATTTACGATCCCGCGAAAGTTATAATCGATCAATCAGATGATTTTAATGGTCTGGAAGATGACAAATCTTTTGGTCGCCAAACAGATGCAGGCCCAACATGGGCAACCCTATCTACAAAAACGCCTAATGCTTCTAACGATGAATCTACACCAACAACTGGAAATCTGATCATCAACGAATTTATGTGCAGCAACGATACCACATTTATTCTCGATGAAGCCGGTCCCGACAACTATCCTGACTGGATTGAAATTTACAATACTGGCGAAACAGCCATTGATATCGGAGGATGGTATATTACCGAAAGCCTTGCTGAACCTATGCTGTATCAAATTCCAACAAACATCCCCGAACAAACACTCATTCCGGGTTATGGTTATCTTCTGCTCAAAGCAAACGGAGTAGGCAATGGTATTAATCTTGGATTTAAACTCGGTAGTGGCGGTGATGATATTGGACTTTCGCAGGATGGTGTTACCTTTGTTGATGCTTTAAGTTATGGCACAGGAGCAGGTGGTGGAACTCCGGTTGATACTCCCGCAACGGATATGTCGGCTGGAAGGGAAACTGATGGTAATATCGTTTGGGTAATTTTTGATCCCAACACCAGCACACCTCCAACACCAGGAACGGCAAACAGCAATTAGTTTGATCGGGCAAAAGTAGTAGTTGTTTAAACGGCAACGGCTCCATTCATAATTTGCACCACAAGCAACAAATAATGAAGCAAATTAACACAATAACTGAAGAATTAAATTCCATGCATCTAAAAAATATCTTCGTTATCATATTGATTTTTTTTATTGCCTCATCGTGCAAAAAAGATGAAACTCAGGATCCGGGGAGTGAGATTCCAACGGGTGAGCTTGAACTTATTAACAGCTACCCTATTGATGTTCCTGAGCCTTCCGGGTTGTCGTTTGGTTCTGATAAAAACACACTGCTAACTGTGAGCGATAATACCAACCAGATTTATGAACTTGATTTGCAGGGAAATGTAATCCGAATCATTGATTTTACCGGCCGCGATCTCGAAGGGGTAACTTATAATCCTGACGAAAACCATATTGCTGTTATTGATGAGAGAGATCGTGAAGTTGCATTAATTGATTATGATTCGGGTAATACGTTAGAAATATATCAAATTGATGTTCCTATCGGTTCCGAAAATAGCGGGCTGGAGGGAATTTCGTACAACAGCAATAATAAGCATTATTATATTGTAAACGAAGCAAACCCAGGCATGATGTTAGTTTGGAGCCCTTCGTCAGGAGTGATAAGTCAGGATAATTTGCAATTCGCCTCAGACTATTCCGGCATTTTTGCAGATGCCAATCTCTCCCATTTATGGTTTCTTAGCGATGCATCGCAAAGATTATATAAATGTAACTATGGTGCTGAGGTGTTACTGGCTTTTAATTTGGATAAACAAAAATACGAAGGCGTAGTAATTGATAATGATCTGTGTTACCTTGTTAATGATGCAACCGCCAGATTAAATATTTACAAAATTAAAATCAACTAATATGGTATCCGCAATAATTCCGAGGTACGAATTCAGGATTTTTGGTAATAACCTAAATAAATACGGAAAAAAAATCAAGGAAGTTTCGCCAAAAGAGATGACCCGGGAAATGGATTCGGTATATTTGCTTACACCCTGGAAACGCAAAAATAATGTGAAAATCAGGGAAGGGATCATGGATATTAAAGTACTGGAACAGAAACATGCGGGGCTGGAACAATGGAATCCTTTTCTTGTTGGTGAGTTTCCTCTGGAAGCTGATATAATAAAAACAGTTGTATTTCCGGCACTTGGGATTGAAAGCCCGGTATTTGAAAGAAAAAAATATTCGCTAAAACAATTTATTACCGAAGTGGTTACCATCGATCCCGATTTGGCAGTAGCCTATGTTTGGAAAACAAGACATGCATATACGGTTGGTGAATGCATTACCGAAATTGCCGAAATTAAGGTAAATGGCTCTTCCATAAAAACCATCTGCATCGAATCAGAAGATCCTGATAAAGTATTGGCAGCAAAAAAAATATTAGGTATTAACAGCAAAGTTGAAAACATTAGTTACCCGCTTGCGCTAAAAAGGATAATGGGATTAATGGCCTTACCGGAATATTGGAATAATATTGGATTTTAATAAAAGATGACAAGCATTAACCGGCTGTTTAAAATAAATCATATCAATAAAAATTAAATATATCATGACAAAAGAAAAAATGAAAATTGGTGAAGTTTCAAAACCCAGATTCGAGTTTAGAACATTCGGCAGAGATTTTGAAGAGGCAGCTTACCGGATGACACGGTTATCAATTCCCGTTCCTGAAAAGGTGTGGGAAAGAACATCCAAGGAGATTTATATCGTTTCGAAAACAAATGATATTAACAACACAAAAATCAGGGATGGAAAGATGGACATCAAAACCTTTGTACAAGAGGTTGATGGTTTGGAACAATGGAATCCGCTTATGAAAGGCAAATTCCCGATGAAATCAGAAATACTTGAAAAAGAAGTTTTTCCTGCCTTTCAGGTTACAATGCCAAAACTAAAAACAAAGGAATACACTATTGATGAATTTCTTACCATCGTTAAAAATCATCCTGATTTGCAAGCTGTTTCCGTAGAAAAAGAGCGTTATGGTTATATGGTTAACGATACCATTTGCGAATATGCCATGGTATGGATTAACGGTGCTATGGTAGAAACTGTAAACTCAGAATCCACAGAAATCGAAGACATTAAAAAAACAATAAAAACCCTTGGATTAGAAGGTGTTGAAAATATTAATTACCTGCAAGCCGTAAAGCGTGTTACTGGTATAATTGATAAAAAACTTGCAAATTAGTGTTTTTCTATAATGTCCGATTTCTTCGTTACGCTTGTGCTGAAAACAAACATTTACAAAAGTAAACTTTTTGTTTTTCAGCACATCGCAAGCTTCTAACTCGAACATTATAGTTCAAACACTTGACTTTATGAACAGAGATAAATTAAAAATAATTATGGGAAAAGAAATTGAAAGAAAATTTTTGGTTAAAGGAGATTACAACGAATTTGTTACCAAAAAAACACGAATAACACAGGGATATTTATCATCAGTCCCCGAACGTACCGTACGTGTGCGCATCAAAGGCGACAAAGGTTTTTTAACCATCAAAGGCATCGGAAGCAAATCGGGTGCAAGCCGGTTTGAATGGGAAAACCAAATTCCGGTTTCGGAAGCAAACGAATTATTGCAAATATGTGAACCCGGTGTGATAGATAAAACCCGGTACATTGTACCAGAGGCCGGAGGATTAAAATATGAAGTGGACGAATTTTATGGCGAAAACGAAGGTCTGACGGTTGCCGAAATTGAACTCCCTGCCGAAAATCACCCCTTTAAAAAACCGGGTTGGCTGGGTGAAGAAGTAACTGGAGATGTTCGGTTTTACAATTCTATGCTAATGAAGAATCCTTTTAAAAGTTGGTAAGCAAAAAACGGAAGTTAGTTGCCAGCAGCTTGTCGGCAATCCGGAGTTGATTTACTTTATCTCTGCAAGATAACTCAGTTTTTCAGGAAGTGGATGTTATAAATCGCTGAGATCGAGGCGGACGAAGTGCTGAAATTCAAGGGGTTTACTTTTGTAAATGCGATGTACTGAGCTTTCTATTTAACTCTGTTCCAATAATCTTGCTAAGTTCAACTGGAACGGCATTTCCTAATTGTCTCATACTTTCTGACCATGAACCAGAAATTAAATATGAATCTGGAAAAGTCTGAATTCTTTTTGCTTCTCTTACTGTAAAATACCGCACTTGCCCATCTTCGAATCTAATCATATTCTCACCTCCAGGAACACCATGGTCTCCAGCTTTAATGGTCTTTGAAGGTTCATCAATATAAC
>JAOZRY010000841.1 GCA_029939965.1 Bacteroidales bacterium
GCGTTTTTAACAATCAATGGTATTACCCAAATTAACAATAAAAATCCAAAACAGCAATATCCGCAAGTTTGTTTTGATTATATCCATCAAAATCCGATGAAAGCCGGTTTGGTAAAACAGGAAGCGGATTGGGAATATTCCTCTGCTAAAGATTATGCCGGAATGAGGGATGGTAAGTTGGTGAACAAAAAACTTGCTAAAGAATATGTGGAGATTACTTCAGTCATCCGATGAATTGTTTAAGCAGTTGTGCAAAAGTTCTAAACCACAACCTACTGCCCAAGCAGAATTCATCGGATGACTTACTTCGTTGGTTTTAGTCATCCGATGAATGGTCTAAACAGTTGTGCAAAAGTTCAAAAACACAGTTACTGACCAGGCGGGATTCATCGGATGACTTTCATACCAGATAACAGATTCATCGGATGACTGTTACACCATTCTAATAACAGGTATCTGTTTTATCAAACATTAGAGCAAAACAGATACCTGTATTTAACTGTACTCAACTAAATCAGATACCTGTTTTAGCATATTATTGTATCTTTGACAGAAATATGAAGCTTATGTATAGAGAATCCATTGAATTTTTAAACAACTGGAAGCAACGTGCAACAAGGAAACCACTTATAATTCGTGGAGCACGGCAGGTAGGAAAAACCTGGCTTATTGAGGAATTTGCAAAAACCTTTGATGTTTTTGTGAAAATAAATTTTGAGGAACATCCGGAATACTGCGATTTTTTTTCGACAAATGATGTTGCAGGCATCCTCGAAAATATCAGTCTGACATTTGGCAAAAAAATAATCCCGGAACAATCCTTGCTATTTTTGGATGAGATTCAAATTTGCCCACAGGCAATTCGCACCATGCGGTATTTTTATGAAAAAATTCCAGGGCTGCATGTTGTGGCTGCCGGCTCACTCCTCGATCATGTGCTGAATGACCTTGAGCTCCCCATGCCGGTTGGCCGTGTGGAGTTTATGTATATGTATCCCATGAGTTTCAGGGAATTTCTGTTGGCAAATGGTGAAGATATGATTGTGGATTTTCTTACTACTTTTCATCCCGGCAAGGAAATTTCTCCCATAGTCCACCAAAAAATATTGAAATTGTTGCGTACCTATTTCTTTATTGGCGGCATGCCTGAAGCTGTAAAAGTTTATACCGAAACTTCGGATCTGTTGGAGGTGGAACGAGTACACGAAAGTATCCTGACATCGATGGAGATTGATTTTGCAAAATATGGTAAGGGAGGGAATTTTGAGTATCTGCGAATGGTACTGCGCTATTTACCACGGGGGATTGGAAAAAAAATGAAATATTCCGCCATCGACCCCTCTGTGAAATCGGCGGTACTAAAGCAGGCATTTCATAAACTGGAACTGAGCAGGATCGTGCACCGTATTTCTGCCAATTCTTCAGCGGACATTCCACTAATGCAGCATGTGAAACACAATGTTTTTAAACCACTTTTTGTTGATATTGGACTTGCAACGCACCTTCTTAAAATCAGGCTGATGGATTTGGAAAATATAATGCTGATAAATGAGGGGGAACTGGCAGAGCAATTTATCGGCCAGCAACTACTAACACGGCAGCCGTTTTTTATTGACAAAGAATTGTTTTATTGGGTGAGGGAAAAGCGTGATTCAAATGCTGAAATTGATTACCTGGTTGAATCGGGAAATACAACAATACCAGTTGAAGTTAAGGCTGGGAAAACCGGCACACTAAAATCGTTGCATGTATTTATGCTGGAAAAGAAAAAGGAATATGCCATAAGGTTTAAT
>JAOZRY010000842.1 GCA_029939965.1 Bacteroidales bacterium
TTTAAAATATTACAAATATTAATGTTGTCCGGGTTTTTATAAACAGCGGTTTCCCAATTCTTTATCGCCAACGCAGTATCTCCCAATTGCTTGTAAATATTTCCGAGGGTTTTATAAGGCCTGTCCGACATGGAATCAATTTTTATTATTTCTTTATTAATTTTTATGGCCAGTTCGGGTTCATTCATTTCCAAATAAAGTCGTGATAATAAAAATCGGGCACGATTAAAATCAGAATCTATCTCCGTACACTTTTCCAGGCTTTCAATAGCTGAGTCAAAATTTCGGGTGTTACAATATACAGCACCCAAATTCAAGTAGTGCTCTGGTTTGTCGGGTTTAACCTCAATGGCTTTTCTTAAACATTTTATAGCATTTTGGTTATTACCAATATCATTGCTGTACAAAGAGGCAAGATTATTCCAAACAACATCGTGCCTGGGATATAATTTCAATGCCTGCTTATAATGCTTTAGGGCAAGATTAATAAGATGGCTTTTTTCATTTGGCTGATAAAGCTTTCTGTTTAAAATATCTTTCAATTTCTGGGCATATAAAACATTGGCCTTTACCGAATTTTCGAGATATTTCATATCTGCTGAATACAGGGTATAATGATTTCTCCAATCACGATTTCGGCTGATAGTAAGCGTGGCATAAGGAATAAGAATAATTATTACAAGTGCTACCGTTTTGTATATTGCCCGGTGTGGAATGTTTTTATCCGCCGCATTGGTTTTAAAAACACGAAAAACAATCAGACCCAATAAAATTGAAAACGCGATGGAAGGTGTTAGCAAAAACCTTTCGGCAACAATTCCCATTGCAAATTTCACAATGTTAGTAAACACTGCAATGGAGATTAAATAAAAAAGAATAACAAAGGAATAAATACTTTTTTCCTTTAACTTATAAAGAGCATAAACCAAAACAGACCCATGAAAAAGTATGGAAAAAATTACCCTGCTATCAGGCAATTTAACTATCGGTATCATATTGTAACCATAATAATATAGTAAGGGAAACGGATATATGAGTTTTTTCAGATAAAACAACAGAATATACATACCGGTTGTAATGCGTGTCCACATATCCTCATATCGTATATTGTTTTCAAAATATTTTCGCTGACGGAAAGTTTCAGGAAGATACAATTGGGGTAAATAACGAGCTGTTAATGCAATGGTTAGCAGCAATAATGTTATGGCAATTAATTTGGAATATTTAATATCGGTAAAAAAATAGAGGATAAGTGGTATAATAACAACAAAGGAAATACTTGTAGGTTTTGAAAAGTAGGCAAACAAAAAGGCCATCAAGCCAATTATCAAAAATTTAATACGATTTGTATCCACATATTTTATCACCAAAATGGTTGTAGCAAATGCTCCAAGCAAGCTGAGTAGTTCATCCCTGTTTTTTAAACTTGCTACTACTTCGGTATGAACAGGGTGTGCCGCAAACAGCATCGTTACAAGCAACGGCAAAATTGGGTGATATTTTTTAAATATTCTTTTCAAGAGCAGTAATAATAATATGCAAACAGCAAGGTATAACAGAATATTTACCAAATGGCTCAATAATGGATTTGTACCCCAAATACTGTATTCGATTGCAAAAACAGATTTCACGATAGGCCGGTATCCATAAACGAATTCGCCTTCGGTGTTGCTGTAATGTGTAACAAAAATTTCGGGGATGGCTCTAATTCCCATTAAAATCTCAGGATTGTTCGTAACAAGATGATCGTCTAATGCATACTGATTGAAAAGCGTATTGCCATAAAGCAA
>JAOZRY010000174.1 GCA_029939965.1 Bacteroidales bacterium
CGCCAAAAGGAAGATAGAAATTTAACTCAGTTTGATTTTTGTTATTATTTTTGATTATTTTTTCACCTATCATGTGCAAAGATTTTATGCTAATTTCTCGAATATCCTTGCATATAATATACAATTTTTTTATAACAATTCCAATAAATACAACGTATTAAATTATTAAAAAGGAAGCCCTGATTAGTATTTTTAGGGAGATATATTTATGACCGGAATAATTGAGAATTTTTTCGGGCATAATACCAACGATAGAAAATCCATTCATTCCGTATTTTAGATTGAATTTTCAAAAAAAACTTGACAAAGCCAATCTTAGCCTGTATATTTAGACTGACCGTTCAATTAATTGATAGAAAAAAGTTGACATGAATAAAAAAGATAAAGCAAGCATTCAATACATCAATCGAGTGAATCAAATGAGTAGTTCGAAAAACTTCGATTTTGAAAATTTTCTCGGGCATAATACCGGCGGTAGAAAATCCATTCATTCTCTCACCTTGTATTTTAGCCTGAATTATCAAACAAACATTTGACAAAGCCAATTTTTTTTTGGTGTATATTTAGACTGACCGTTCAATTAACAAACAGAAAGAAGGTAAAATGACTAAAAAAGATAAAGA
This sequence comes from Bacteroidales bacterium, assembly GCA_029939965.1. Classification (GTDB taxonomy): domain Bacteria; phylum Bacteroidota; class Bacteroidia; order Bacteroidales; family 4484-276; genus SABY01. The sequence goes on from JAOZRY010000174.1 coordinate 624, forward strand.
AAGCGTTCAACAGAAAATCCTCTTAACCGCCGAAATCCTCTTCGCCAGCCGCGGATTCGACGCTACTGGCATTGAGCTCATTGCCAAAACCGCCGGCATCACCAAATCACTGATTTATTACTATTTCAAAAGCAAGGATGAAATTTTGAATAAACTTTTTAATATCTTTGTCAAAAAGACGGTTGCGATGAAGAAAAAGATCGTTAATATCTGGCTGGCTGAACCAACTCTCGGTGTTGATAAAATCATTCGGAATTATTCACTCCCCTTTATGCTGAAAAACAAAAATCTGATTAAAATCATATTTTCCGAATCGATCAAAGACGTTAGTGAAATACCGCATTTAAATATTTTCAAATACTTTGATCAGAATTTCAATGCCAGCTATGAAGTCTCTGAAAAAATGGGTTTTAAATCGAAGAAAAATCAACAAGATATGATCAGCGTTTTTTTTCTCTTTTTTGCACCCCTGTTTTCTTTTGTGATTTTTAGTGACGAATGGTGCGACTATTATAAAATTGACATGAAGACTGCTTCTGGCATGTTTGCAGATTCTATTGGAAAGCTATATTCGGCTTTTGCAAAGGAACAGATTCAAGCAATTAGTCTCGAAGAAATATTAGAGAACCAACCAAAAGAATAATAATCAACAAAGGAGGAATTATGAAATCGGAAGAAAAAATGATGAACGTCATTGCTGGTTTTGTGACCCGTTTTTATAAATGGATACCCTTTGTGGCACTGCTGCTCTTTATTCTCAGTATGATATCAGCCGGCAATATTACTGTGAAAACAGAAATCAAAGACCTGATGTCTGAAAAAGATCCTATGGTAGCCAGCTACATTGAGGTGGATTCTGTCTTTGCCGGCGGTGCAACTGTCATGATCACCATCGAGGGAGATGACAAAACCCGGATGGGGCTATGCGCTGAAGATTTTGTTACCGCTGTCAGGGCAAACGACCAATTAATGCAAGAAGTGAAGGCTATAAACCTGAAGATCGATCGTCAGTTTATCGATGACTGGGGTTTGATGCTTCAAAAAGCCAAGGATCTGGAAAAGACTAAAAAAACCTTTTCACAGCTGAACCTGTTACCCTTTATCACATCCCTGAATAATTCCTTTGAGGAAACTTACACCGGTGACGACGCCGAAGAAGAACTGGAAACCAACAAACATGAAAATGATGCCGTTGCAACTCTGGCCCAATTGGAATCTTTCTTTACACTCCTGCGAGAATACCTGGAAGATCCGGAATCCGTACCCGTTGAGGAACAGGGAAAGATGCTCGCGGAAACATTTCTGTACGGTGATCCCTACGGATTTAATCACGATAACAGTATCCTGCTGTTTACTATTACACCAAATTTCAGCACTGTTGAATTTGATAAAATTGTGGCAATGATGGCTATGATTAAAACCATTCAGGCCGATATGAATGAAAAATATACAAATCTGCATATTGGCTATACCGGCGACATACCGATACAAAGCGATGAACAGGACGCACTGGGTTTTGACATGCTGGTACCATCTATAGTAGCAATCGTTCTTATATTAGTACTGTTCATTTTTTCGTTCAGTCAGCTGCGTTCGATCCTGTTTATTCTGATAGTTCTGATAATGGGAATTGTATTTAATTATGGATTTGTGGGCATAACCATTAAAGAAATAAATATGCTAACCAGTATCATGGCGGTTTTGCTTATCGGTCTCGGTGTTGATTACGGCATCCAGGTTGTCACGAATTTTAATACCTACCGGGAAGATGGTTACGAACCAAAAGAGGCATTAAGATTAACCTATCTGAAAGCCGGAATGGGAACCTTGCTGGCAGCATTGACCACTGCGCTGGCTTTTTTCGTCATGTCCGTTACCGGTTCAAAGGCATTTGCCCAGTTTGGCGTCATCATGGGCACTGGTATTATCAATTGCTTTCTGGCAATGTTTATCATCCTGCCGTCGCTTCTGCTGTGGTGGGGTAAAAAGGATTTAAGTAAATCGCACTTACCAAAAATTAATTATCAGTTCCTGGCAACACTGGGTAAGGCAACCTACAATCATCGAATCCTGACTATTGTTATTGGAACTGTTGTCACAATTTGTCTTTTTGCGGCCATGTTTTTGAATAGGATGGAATATGATATGATGAAACTCGAACCGCAGGACATGCCATCGATAATTCAATATACCAAAGTCATGGAAAAGTTTGAAATGACGCCTTTTGCCTCCATGGTAATTGCCAACAGTATCGAAGAGGCGCGGGAGATGACCGAACAGTTGGAAAAAACACCTATGGTAGCCGATATCAGATCGGTTTCCTATTTCTTCCCACCGGAAAATGAACAGAGGGCGCGACTGGATGCCATAGCCAAAATTCGAAATATGCCATCCCGTTTTAAAAACATCAACTATACTACTGAAGATATGGAAACATTTACTTACGAAGTTCAGCGGACCGAATGGAATATCACGGAAATGGGTGATCTGTCAGTTGCCGGACTTGGTGAAAACAATAAAATCGTCAAAAAGCGTAATCAGATGATCAGGGAAATATTCGGGGCGGAAGTAGGTAGACCGGGCAACGAGGTTTTTCAAAAATTAATTCAACTAATAGAAAGCAATCCATCACTATATGCCTCACGACTCAACAGGCTGGATGTCTGGTTCGCCAAAGAGATGGATGCAATCGTTACTCGAATGGCGCAGGTGAACCGACCAATGACTATCGACGATCTACCTGACCCAGTCCGGAAAAGTATGTTTGATGAAACCGGACAGCGAAATCTTGTCATGATTTATCCCGATGATGGAGTACTCGATCATGTTTCTTCAATTCGCCATTTTAATAATTCCGTTGCCCGGGTATCTTCGCGAATTACCGGTTCCACTCAGATTTTAACCGCCTGGTTGGATGAAGTCATCAGCGCATCCGGGAAAGCCGGTATCTATATTTTTTCCGCAGTGATATTTTTCCTGATTCTGAATTTCAGGGATTTAAAATTCACGTTTTTCGCAACTATTCCATTGGTAATTGGCATGATCTGGATGGCGGGTATGTATCCGCTTCTGGGACAAAAATTTAATGTATTAAATATTGCCGTAGTTCCGCTGGTTATTGGTATGGGAATTGATTTTGGGATTCACATCGCCCATCGTTTTAAAGTAGAACGGAATATCGAAACTGTTTACCGCTACACCGGAAAAGGCGTTTTTCTATCGGCATTTACGACGATGATAGGATTTGGATCGCTGGGTTTGATCGGAAAATTCGGCTCCATTAGTTCTATGGGCAGCATTCTTTTTGTTGGAATTTTAACCTGCCTGTTGACTACACTTATTATTTTACCGGCAATGTTATCTTTTGATAAAAACAAGAAAAAATCATAAAGGAACATATCATGAAACACTTAATTCAAATTTTAGTAATATTATTAGTATTAGTACAGTTGTCTGTTTTTCTTCATGCGGAAGAAGACGTTCTTTCCATTATTCGCAAAGTCGATGAAATAGGAAAGACCACTACCAGTGTCGCCAAAATGAGCATGCTGACATTTCCATATTCCGAAGATAATTCTAACTATCGCGATATGAAAGTGCTGGCTTATGGTAAGGGTGAAGATGACAGCTATATGGAATTCATTTCTCCTAAATCCATCAAAGGATTACGAATACTCTCTCGTGAAGGTGACCAGTGGGTTTACTTCCCTTCCACCGGTCGGGTTCGGAAAATCGCCTCAAAATCCAAAGATAAATCGGTTCAGGGTGTAGGCGGTGATTTTTCCTATGAGGACCTCGGTGGCGGATCAATGGAGGAAAAATACACTTTTAAAATTCTTAGTTCCGATGAAGACAGCTGGACCCTGGAAGGCATTCCGATCAAGGAATCTACCTATTCGAAAATCCTTGTCACAATTAATAGAGATAACTATCTGACACCTAAGGTCGAATTCTACACCGAAAAAGACGGCCATAAAAAAGATTTGATTTCCGAGGAATTCAAAATAATTTCAGGTCGCCTGATGCCTACCCGCATGATTATGATAAATCTGATTAAACAGAGTAAGACGGTTGTGATTATCCATGAAGCCGAATATGATATTCCGATTGATGATAAGTACTTTAATCCCATGCGTTTTTATAAATAGGTGAATAAATTATGAAAAATTCAACCAGCCTAATTATCGCACTGATAATACTTGGGGCTTTCGCCTTGAACGCCCAAGATAATAATTTTCTAGATATCGATTGGAATGATAACAATTCTGACGCCTCCGGACACAAAAGTTATGAAGAGGCTTTTAGCCTGTATGGATATATGATTGACTATTTTCAGTCCAGCATAGATTATTCAGGAAGTAAACTTTCTAAACCCTCTTATGGAAATGCTCTCCTGCTAAGATTAAAAGGTGATTGGCGTCCAGAAAAAAATCTGCGGTTTCACATGGAATTTTCCTATATCTCCAATGTCGGTAACCAGAATCCATATCTAATGTATGAAAAACTGGGAATCGCAGGATTTGCCCAGAGTGATTTTCCCCTGGAAGATTACAATCAACACATGTTTTTTGATCATGTCTGGGGTATGGTTAATATCGGTAATTTCGATATGCAATTCGGCAAATTTCCGATTGCCTGGGGAACCGGATATGTATTCAATCCGACATCGCGAGTTGCCTTTCCGCCTTTTCTCGATATGGTCACCGAGGACACTCGCGGAACCATGGCAATTCTACCAAGCTATGCATTATCCGATCGATTTTCGCTGGAAGCCTATCTGGCATTTCAGGATAAAACACAAAAGGCAACAGCTTACCAAGAAGACAGTGACGCAAACAACTTTCCTTACGGAATTAAACTTAATACCATTATTGGTTCATTTGATATGTCGCTAAGCTGGATCAAAGAAGTGTTCTACAACGATCTTGATTATCGTCCGATTGACGATATTCTCGAAGAAGCGGGGATGCAGTACATTCAGGGCATTATTGCCAATCAGGCAATAGCCGATCTGCTGGCTGAAGGTGATACTGCGGCGGTTCTTGATATATTTAAGCAAGGTGCATTAGTTGAGATGACCTCCGGTATGTCGACCCATCCATACTATAAACGAAAATATTTTGCAGGATTTGATTTTGCCGGAGCAGTGTGGGATTTTGGTGTCTATGGTGAATTTGCGTTCCGAGCCCCATACGATAACAATGATAATAAATTTGTTCTGGGAAATTACAGTTTTGCCGATAATCTCGAAATGTCCGTTGGCTTTGATTATACCATTCCCGGAATCAACTTAGATACCCGGTATGAATATTATTATCAGGGCTCGGGCGCTAAAGGTAAAGGCGACTACAATATTCTAACGGTTCTTTCCGGTGAGCGGCTGGTCAATGCCCGCAATTACGGATTTCTGTTCGCTGAAAAAACCGTGAAGGATTTCCACAAATTCAGCCTGGCGCTTTTTAACAATCTCGATGACGGCAGTTATGCGATTCTGCCGGGATATAGCTATTCTCCCTATACTAATTTTGACATAACTGTCGGCGCCTTCATTCTCGGTGGATCAAGGGCTTCGGAATTCGACGGTCGCTATATACTCTACGATGTGAAAGAGGTGGATTTAATGGATAATTTCTGGCCTTATGTGCGGCTGAAACTGAGCTTTTAATAGAAATAACCACTACTGTGCTAAATAAATTAAAATTTTTAAATATGATAAATAAAAACAATTATTTGGGATGGATTTGTCCTGCAATTTGAAACTAAACCCCTAAAAAAGAGCAAGTTGAAAATCTTTAGTTTTTCCGATATCTTCTTCAAAAGGTAAATCCAACCATTTATGTAGATTTATTTTCACAAAAATATTCAACCTGATAAAAGCGACAAGATTTGACAAGTGCCATGGATATT
>JAOZRY010000843.1 GCA_029939965.1 Bacteroidales bacterium
ATGACGTTTTAGAAGCAGAATTAAAAATGTAGATTGTTGCTTTTTACCGTGAAGAACGTGAAGTGTATGAAAAATATTTGACTATAACCTCAAATGAGCGAAAAATATAGTGTTTAGAGAAGGTAGCTATTGATAAGCCTTACGGAAATGTGTATTTATGAGGTGTCGAAGCCACAAAAAACACATTTCCAGAAAGGCTATATAGATGAGATATAATAAATCAAAATTAATCACAAGAAGAAACAAAGTGTTACCAGTTCAGTTTATACGGCAGGACATGACCACATATTCAGGATTGACGCTGGTTGAGCATTACCTGAGACTTTATAAAATACACCAAAGGCTATCAAATGCTTTTAAAAAACATCATTTCACTGGAGATTATAAAATAGGGCATGTTCTTTATCTACTTTTGATCATGTTGTTATTAGGTGCAAAACGTTTGCAACATCTGGATTTCATAAAAAACGATCCTTTGTTTTGCCGTGTTATCGGGCTAACACGTATTCCCCATAGGACAAAGCTGTCCACGGCGCTTAAGCAATTTACTTCCGATTCTATCAAAGTCTTAATCGAATTAAATTCAGAGCTGGTTGTTGAAAAGATTGAAGAACTTGGCCTGAACGAAATAACCATTGATTTAGACGGAACAGTTATCAGCACAAGAGGCAACCCCGGCTGGGCATTAAAAGGTTACAATCCAATAAAAAGAGGCGCAAAATCGTATTTTCCGCTGACAGCGCATATTGGAGAGACCGGTCATTTTTTAACCATAATCAACCGGCCGGGCAATGTACATGATTCAAATCGTGCATTACATGTTATTCAGATGATACGGCGACAAATGCCACAGTTTGAACTTCGATTCAGAGGGGATAGCGCATTTTGTGACCCGAAAGCACTCAATAGTCTTTTATATCATGGGGAGTCATTTGCAATCAAAGCGCCTTTTTGGAAGTTGTTGAATTTGAAAAGCGAAGCCAAAGACCGTAAAAGATGGTTCGGGATTAACAAAAAGTGGAGCTATTTTTGGGTAAAGAATCCGATTGAAAAACTGGACTATGATCATTACGTAATGATATTAAGAAAAAAGACCCGTAAAACAAAAAAGCATGTTCAGCTGGAATTATTTTCTCCGAATAACGGTGTTTATGAATATTCAGCAGTGGTAACAGACAATAAGGACTGGCTTCCTCAAGAACTTCTGGATTTCATATCAGGTCGTAGTGGTCAGGAAAATTCCATAGGACAGTTAAAAACGCATTTTGCCTTTGATCATATTCCTACAAATCATTATCAAGCCAATTCTGCTTATATGCAGATGAACCAAATGGCATATAATTTATCCATTTCAATGCAGCATAGTATGGGCCTGACAAAAAAGCAGCCCGGGAAAAACAGAAAACACACGCGGATTTATAAAAGTATGAAATGGGGTACGTTCAAATTTCTTATTCTTAACCGGGCCGGAAGAATCGCATGGGATAAAGGTAAAAAAGTACTTCAAATGACAAAAAACGTTGAGACAAAAAATATTTACGAAAAAATAGTTATGGCTCTGGAGAAGGCTGAATTAAAAAAAGCAGCATGATTTTTCGCTCATTTGAGGTATTAGTACCTCAAAACGCAGAACCTCAATTGAACCAAGCAAAATCAAAAAAAAATTTAACATATAATTTCATATAAATAAAGTTACAAATACAATTACTCCTGCCCGAAAACTTTTTTCAGAAGGTCTGTTGACCGGGCCACGGGGTTCTCCCTTATGTTCTTTTCTTCCTTTGC
>JAOZRY010000175.1 GCA_029939965.1 Bacteroidales bacterium
ATGAAAAACATAATTTGGCATTTTTGCCTATCGAAACCCAGGAAGCGAAAAATTACATGAAAGAGATGCAGTATTGTGTTGATTTTGCTTTCGCTAACCGCAAGTTAATGATGCACAACATTATGTCGGTGTTCAACAGGGTAACTGGCAAAAAATTGGATATCCACGAATTTATCAACATTGCCCACAACTATGCGCGCTGGGAAAATCATTTTGATACCAATGTTATTGTTCATCGCAAAGGAGCAACCAGTGCCAGCGAAGGTGAGCCTGGAATTATCCCCGGCTCGCAGGGAACCAAAAGCTACATTGTGAAAGGAAAGGGTAACTCCATGAGTTTTGAAAGCTGCTCACATGGAGCAGGTCGCAAAATGGGTCGTAAACAAGCTATTCGTGAGTTGAACTTAAAAACTGAAATAGCAATGCTCAACAAAAAAGGTGTGATTCATGCCTTGCGCAACCAATCTGATTTGGATGAAGCACCAAGTGCCTACAAAAACATTGATGTAGTAATGGAAAACCAAAAGGATTTGGTTGATATTGTAACAGAACTAACTCCACTTGCAGTAATCAAAGGCTGATTTGCAACATCAAAAAAAATAAAATGAAAATCATAGAACAATATTCAGAAAAGCAGTTTGACAAAATTGAGATTGGTTTTGCAAAATACATTGGAGATTATGCCATACGGATAAATTTTAAAGATGGAACTGAAAAACTTGTTGACTTTAAATCGTTTTTAAAAAAATCTCAACATCCATCAATAAACAAGTATTTAAAAGAAAACTTATTCTCAGACTTTAAAATTGTTGAAGGAAACTTAAATTGGAATGATTATGATTTGATTTTTCCTGTGTGGGATTTATATAATGGACGGATTGAATAAAAACAACAAAACCATAACACATAAGCTTCGTTTTTCGGCTTAAGCCAAATATGTGCTTCGTGTTTTACAAAACCGATAAATCGGGATGGACTACTTTAATAATAATGTGTAGAGGTTGTGGTTCAAATCAAATCATCTTGCCAACAAAATAGGAAATTACCAAAACGACACCCGAAACAAAGATTAAAATACTACCTGTAGTTCGGTACTTTTTAAAAATGGAGTGTTTGAAAACAATAATTACCGGAACAAAATATAGAAACAAAGAATTTAATGGAGCTATCAATTCGCCAAACAGATCAATGATGTTGATATTGGTTAGGGTAATTAACCATAGCGAAACAATTGCAGAAGAATAAAAAATAGTTTCTGATTTGATCCGGGTTTTGAAGGTTTTATTTGTTTTAAAAAATCCGGATATCAACTCGAAGCTACTTGAGCGAAGGCCAAGAGCAACCCCAAAAAATGAAGTTGTTAATGCGATAAGGCTTATTGCCGGGCCAAAATTTTTGAGGAACGGTTTGTTAACCGTATCACCGAGTAAGGCCAATACGGATATATTTTCGATTTCGGCCTTTTTCAGGGCTTCCACGTTAAGTGCAAAAACACACGAAAAAACAAAGAACAAAACAAAGGTCATAAGTAAAACAACAGTTATTTTTAAAACACGGGAAGATCTTTTTTCAACATCAGAAGACGAAGCCCCTTGGTTTCGGAAGCTTACAACCATTGGTGAGATTACCGAAAAAAACATAAACGACATAATGAGGAGAGGGAAAACCATCAATAATTGCTTAATGAATTCGATAGGAGAGGGGATCGTTAATAGCCGTTCAAAATCCCACATCCCGATAAGCATAAGCGAAATAGTGAATAATAATATTATGAGGACAATACATAAAACGGCAAGAATCTTTATAAGAGTTTGCTTGCCATATTTGAGTACAGCAAAAAACACAATCAGCAGGATTAAACTCAAAAACGGACTCTTTGCCAGATTGCTTGTTGTAATTCCATTACTGTAAAAAAAATCGCCCAAATCATTGGTTAGCCCAATAGAATATGCAATTAGCAACACAAACAAAAAAACCACAAACAGAATATTAATAACCAAACCGGTTTTTTTACCAAGAAAAAGTTTTACGGCACCTGTATAGTCGATGGGTTTGGGGGTATTATTTACTATTCGTGCATAAAGGCGCTGCGAAGGAAAAACCAATGGGTAAGCAAGAAGTGATGCTGTAATCAAAACCCAGATGCCGCCAATCCCTGCCTGGATTGGTAGAAATAAAATACCTGCACCAACCGCTGTTCCGAAAAGAGTGAATATCCAGTATAAATTATCTGAAAAATTACTTTTATTCTTTTTCATTTTTCTATTCCTTCAATACATCCCTTAGCTCTTGCTCTTTAAAAGGTTTGCTAATAAATCCATTCATTCCTATATCAAAACATTTTTCTTTGTCGCTTTTAAAAGCATTTGCAGTCATAGCAATTATTTTTACACCGGGCGATATATTTTTCTCTTTTTCAATCTTTCTTATTTCCAATGTGGCATCATAACCGTTCATTACCGGCATTTGAATATCCATAAAAATAATATCAAATTTTTCTTTATTAAATAAATTCACAGCTACCTGTCCGTTATCAGCCACGGTTACATGGTGGTTTAGTTTGTTGAAATTGAATTTTGCCACTTTCTGATTAATCAAATTATCCTCAACCAATAGTATTTTTAGTTGTTTTTGTTCGATAGTTGATGTTTCGGTTTCATCATTTTTTTGGATTTTGTTTTCATCACCAATTTCAAAAACCACTGTAAACCAAAATGTAGATCCTTTTCCTAATTCACTATCAAGCCCAATTTCTCCTCCCATCAAATTAGCGAGTTGTGTGCTAATTGCAAGCCCCAGTCCGGTACCTCCGTATTTTCGGTTAATATCGGCACCGGCCTGCGAAAAACTCTCAAAAACTGTTTTTACTTTGTCTTTGGCAATACCAATTCCGGTGTCGGTTACTTCAAACAATAGTTTTGTTTTAATACTATTATTTTCAAGCATTTTGGCTTTAATCTCAATTTTCCCTTTCGCGGTAAATTTTATTGCATTATTTGTTAAGTTCAAAATTATTTGCTTCAACCTCACAGGATCGCCTTTTACAAATTTCGGCACATCTTTATTAATAATCACATTTAATTTCAACCCTTTTTCGTCAGCTTTTAAAAACAATAGTTTTCTAATATTTTCGATTTGGGTAAATAGATTAAAATCAATATTTTCAAGTTCAACTTGTCCGGCTTCAATTTTTGAAAAATCGAGAATATCATTTATAATCGATAATAAGGTTGTCCCCGACACTTCCACTATTTCTAAATATTCTTTTTGCGATTTCGTTAAACTGCTATTTTTTAAAATATTAACCATCCCTATTATTCCATTTAGAGGTGTTCTGATTTCGTGGCTCATGTTTGCCAAAAACATCGACTTTGATTGAGATGCCATATTGGCTTTTTGGTTAGCAATAGAAAGGTCTTGGTTCATCTCTTCTAAATGACAATTTTGAGAAGAAATTTCATCCTGTTGCTGGTAAAGTTCCTCCTTTTGTTGACTGAGTTCTTCTTTTTGAAAATTGAGTTTTTCGTTTTGCTTGCTTATGGTTTTGTTCTTAATCTCTGTATCGATGAGTGCTTGCTTAATGGTATTGGTGTGTTTTTCTAACAAAAACTTAAAATACAGCAAAATACCTGTAAACATAAAAAATGCAGTTGCCAACGAATACAACCTTAATGATGGAGTATCAAGATTTATTTCGGTAATATTAAACGGAATCGCCATGTTTACATAATCGAAACTAAAAATGCAAAAGAAGTCGATAATAATAATCGAAATTATATATTTCCACTCTTTAAAATCGAAGACCAAAAAAGGCAATATTATTGTTCCCAATATTAAAAACTTAGCTGCCATTCCCTCAGTTCCCCCATCGATATAAATAAGGGCTGCTACAAAAAAAACTGCCGTTGGTGTTGTAATAGCAAAAATAAATCTACCGGCTTTATGAATCCCTTTCCTTATCAATATGAAACTCAAAATATGCATCCATATTGGTAATGTTGTAAAGATTACAGCAATTGATGAATCATGAAATAGTATTGTGAAAGGGATTACTAAAAGCAAAAATATTACATTAAAAACATTTGTAATTTTTATGTTTCGTATTAACGAATCACTAAAATCGGGATTAATGCCATTATTTAAAATAAAGTGTTGTAACGATCTCATTTTTTTACTTTAAAAAAAATAGAAAACAAACTATTGACAGAACAAAAAAAAGGATTTCTTTATCAATCCACAAAATTATTAATTTTACAAAACAAATAACACCAACACAAATAATGAAATAGGAATAATATAATGAACAAATCAAATATTGAAGGATTCGAAATCCGCGAATTAAAAACTCCCGATGAAATTAAAAAATGCATTGATTTGCAGGGAGAAATATGGGGTCTTGATGAACTGGGCAAGATGTCGCCCATTACCCTTGAGGCTATGGTTTCGGAAGAACCCAAAACAGGAATTGTTCTCGGCGGATTTTTACATGATGAAATGATTGCAATTCAAATTATTATGTCAACACTGGAACCTCACACTGTTTATTTGCACATGTTGGGCGTACTCAAGAAGTACAGGAATTTACACATAGGTTATCACATGCAGGAGCACTTGTTTGAAATTTTAAGGAAATGGAATATAAATAAAGGGTTATGGACTTATGAACCTCTCGAAGGTAGAAATGCCAATAATTACCTCAATAAATCAGGGGCAAGGGTTATCAAATATCTTGCGGGCCATTTTCGGGTTAACGATAAAATGAGTGGCGGAATGCCCATCGACCGATTTCTGACAGTAGTTCATCTTGATGATAAATTTCATACAAGCAAGCTACACGAAAGGCACCCGGTATTAAGCCTGAATGAGGCGTTGCAAAAAATACCAATTGCCAAAGCCGATTTCCTGCCCGAAACAGATGAGGTACTTGTTGAAATACCCGACGACCTTCAGCAACTAAAAACCACTAATATGGAAGAGGCCATTAAATTTAGGTTTGATACAAGAAAAATATTTACGGAGTACCTAAACAACCGTGGATTTTTTGCCGAAAATTTTTATACCGGGGTAATTGATGGTAAACGGCATAACTATTACCTGTTGCAAAAAACTAAAAAAGCGGAGGTATAATGAATATCCCTACACAACAAATATTCAATAACCAAACACAAATGGCCTTGCTCCACAAGGTTGAGTCGTATCTTGGTAACGACGATGATGAATTTAACAAATATGGGGATACCATAAAGAAATATAACCTGCAAAAGATTTATAAATTCGATATTGGGAGAAATTGTGATGGGTTTTCTCCACTCATAAAAGAGGTGATGAGCCAAACTGATCTTACAAATGAGGCTGTTAAAAACCTGGTTGATTATCCTGATAACCATTACCGGTTGCTAACCTCCTACCTTTCCAAACTTTATGGAGTGAAAGCCAATTGGTTTGTAGTAACTTCGGGACTTGAAAACATAATTGATGTTCTTTGCAGGATATTTCTATCGCAAAAAAATAAATATCTACTTCCCGTACCCAATTTTAGCCTGTTCGAAGAATTTTCATCCCGCACCGGTGCAACACCCATTTTTGTAAAATTTAAAAAGGAAAATAATTACAGGTGGGAATCTAATACTACTGATGAAATTATTAATAGTATTAAAAACTTCGCCCCCAAATTATTATGGATTAGTAACCCAATAAACCCAACCGGCCGGTTTATTGAACATGATGTACTCGAAAAAATTATTAAAATCGCAGATCAGTACAACTGTTTTGTAATAGTTGATGAAGCTTATGGCGAATACACCGATCAGGACAACGGATTTATTAGCTGTTACAGATTTGCAGAGAAATATGAGAATTTGATTGTTTTAAGAACACTCTCGAAAATTTATGGTTTGCCAAGCATTCGAATTGGTTATATGGTATCGAAAAATGCTGAATTGGATAAGGCTGTACGTTTATATCGGCAATATTTCCCGTTTTCGTGGTTTTCTCTTTTTGTAGGACAAATTGCGGTTGTTGATCAGGAATATGCTGCAAAATCCCGAAAATTAAATTCCGAAAGAAAATCCCGGTTATTTCTTAAACTTGATAAACTTCCGGGTTACGAATACCTGAAATCCGAATCGTGTGTTTTTCTGCTGAAAAGCAAAACTCTGGAAGCCGATTATTTGCTGAACAAGCTCGAACAAAAAGGGATTTTTGTGGCCAATCACAACTCCATTACCGGAATAAATGGTGAGAATTATATAAGGGTAACGGTTCAAAATGATGAGGATAATAAATATTTTGTGGATACACTTCGGGACTTATAAATTAATAAACCGGATTTAATGTATTAAACTATGAAAATTGAAAATCAAAATACAGAGTTTAAAAACATTATGACCCATTGTACAAATGCCGGTTTGCCCGAACCATTTTATAAAGACATGGGCGCAGGTTATGCGTTAATTTTTGAAAAAGAAAAAGGTAATTGTAGTTTTGATTATAATGATGAGAAAATTAAAGACCTGGATAGAGAC
>JAOZRY010000844.1 GCA_029939965.1 Bacteroidales bacterium
CGGGTGAATTGAACATTCCGGTGACTGGATTTTTTTCCAGACCGCTGAAAAAAAGCTCGGCGGCCTGGGAGATTCCTTGTCGGGCAGTGTCGAAATTTTCGGCATACCATTTGACATGGGTTTTGTTTATTTCTATGTTTTGTTGCATTTTTTCTCCTCTTTAATTGATGTTTAACACGCTGTATTTACTGTTTAATACAGCGTGTTTGTGTTTATTCCCAGGGACAGCCAGGACATTTTAAATCAATGTCCCCGTCAAGGCACTTTAGCCATTCGTTACGATTATCATGCTTAACAGCACAGGAGACACATTCTATCTCCGCATAACTGTTTCTATTCTCTTGGGTGTTTGTGTATTTTAGCCAGAGGTCTAAAGTTTTGTCTAATGTACTTTCGTTTTTCATTTTTATTCTCCTTTTATTTATGGTTATTTGTTTCCTATGGTTATTACTATTGCAGTATCTATGCCACATTTATAAAATCTATAAAAAAACTCTACATCCCTTTACCGGCGAGGCTTTACAAGGTTTTCCAGCTATACAAAAGTTGTATTGTGCTTGCTTTATTTACAAATATTGTCACGCTATTTCTTTAAAATGGCCGAGAGGCAAGGTAGACGGTGGGTTTAGTCAGTGACATTTTTTGGCAAAAGTTGACGTTTTTTGGTAAAAACTGGAGCCTAATCAAATCAAAACGGAGTGACGTAAAAAAACGTCAGTCACGTCAGTCAGTCACGTCAGTGGGGTTCACGTTGATTCTATGTAGATTCCACGTTGATTTCATGTAGGTTCTATTGTCAAAAAAATTATCGAACTGCGAAAAAGGCAAGGGCTCCATACCAGGTTTTACCCCAAAATGGCAGGTGGTTTTGATTAATCGGTCAAAACCCTTTATTAGTAAGGGGTTGATTGCGGTGATAATTTTTGGAAAATGTGACAATTTTTGAAAAAAAAGGTTGCAGGTTTTCAAAATTACTTTTATACTCGTATGGAGGCAAAATATAATGTCAAACCCAAATTACAGCATCCGGGTATTCGCGGGTGCCCAAATATAGAGGGGATTTTATGGCAAAACGTAAATTTATAGATTGGGATTCTATTGAGCCGTTATACCGGGGCGGGGCGTTATCAATCTATAAAATTTGCGATCAATATGAGGCTGATCACGTCAACTCTGGTGTGTGGAAAACAACCGTCACACATGCAGCAATCATAAAAAAAGCAAAAGAAAAAAAATGGACCAGGGATCTTGCGGGTAAAGTAAAAAATCGGATCAACGAAAAACTAGTTACTAATTTAGTTACTAATAGTAACAAAGATAAAAGGTTCTCTGATAATGATATCATTGAACATGCTGCGGAAGCCGGGAGCCAGGTGGTTTTCAGGCACAGAGAGGAAATCAAGGTGTTGTTGCGGCATGAAGATGAATTACTAAAAGAATTATTGCAGGGTCCGAAAAAACTCTATCTCTCCACCTTTCAAGGGGAAATATTATCAAAGGAGGTGGATTTGACAGTTACCGAAAAATCAACCACGTTGAAAAATTTAGCCGCAGTGCGAGCGCAAAGAATTGCTCTCGAACGCCAGGCCCACAACCTGGACGACAAATCATCTCAGGACGAACCAGCGAAAAATTTATCTGATGAAATTCTCGATGCAAATATCAGAGCGTTGGCGAGGAAATTTAACAAATGAACCACGCTGAAAAAATAGAATATTTTCAGCTGCTTCAGGAGCGAGAGCGCAGGGATAGTCGCACAAAAATATACAGGATGTATCCAGA
>JAOZRY010000176.1 GCA_029939965.1 Bacteroidales bacterium
GCCTCGAACTCGAACATTCTGAATCAAACACCGACTTTATGGACGGACACTAATTAATCAAATCATTACCTGCTTTTGGTACGTATAATTCGTGTAATCCGTTTAATTCGATAATATAAAACATCGTTAACATGTTAGCGTTAGTGGCTTTTTTAAGAGCCTAATTCAATCTCTTGTCCGGCCTGTGGACGTTAGAAAAACCCTCCTTACCAACCATTTGTAATATTTTCGGAATTTGATTGCGATATTGAAAGATGCATAGAGGAAACATTGTTTTATCTTTGCATTTAAACGAAAATAAAAAATGGTAAACACCATAAAAAATATTGTATCATATTTAAAATTCGACACATGGGGATTTCTGGCAATAGCCAACTTTCTGATTTGTGTAATCAGCGGGATTTTTCTGGCTATTCCTTACGATGTAAACCAGCCTTTTAATTCGATTGCCCAAATGTTGCTCACCAATCCGGGAGCAAGTTTTATTAGAAACGCCCATTATTGGAGTGCCCAGCTTTTCCTCGTCTTTACGATTCTGCATATATGGGAATACCTGAAATCGGAGAAAACCAAAAAGCTAAAAAATGGGATTTGGCTGAGACTGGTTATCAGCCTGTTTTTCATCTTTTATGTAATGATCTCCGGGTTTATTTTAAAAGCCGATATGGACAGTCAGCAAGCCCACCGCATAATCCAATCGTTGGCTGAAAGCTTACCCGTAATTGGTAATTTGCTGGCTTATTCGTTGATTGGAAGAGAGGGCAGCTTACAGATATTATATGTGCATCACATTGCCACAGCTACCATTTTTCTAATTATCATTATTCTCGAACACACCAAAACAATCTGGACTAAAGCCCGTACTTTTTTCATCGCAACTATAATTATTTCGGCTTTGAGTTTTTTGTTCAGAGCACCATTGCACAACAATATTACCCCGGTTGTAAAAGGCCCCTGGTATTTTTTAGGGTTACAGGAAATTCTCCATTGGATGTCAAATCCAGGATGGTTGTTGCTGATCCTTTTGGGTTTGTTGGTATTGATCTATTTTATTCCAAAAATTAAACTACCCGGAGCTGGTATTTTACGGCGGATAATTCTTTATACGTTTTACATATATATGGCATTAACGACCATAGCCTACTTTTTGAGGGGTGAAAACTGGGAGTGGGACTGGCAGATGCGGGATGTGTATTTTCCTTTCGGGATCAGGGAAATTAATTTTAAGCCTCTGCCCGACACCTTAATCCTGAGCCTGACAAACATGCCTGACGAAAGAGAAAGCTGTGTAATTTGTCATCACAACATGAAAGGTTTTACAGCCTCACACAATCCGCAAGCTGTGGGTTGTGTTGCTTGCCACCTGGGCGATCCATATACTTTTGATAAAGACGTATCGCACCACAACATGGTTAATATTCCTGGCAATCTTACTCATGCAGCCCGCACCTGTGGCACTTCCAAATGTCATCCCGAAATTACCGAACGCATCCAAAATACTATGATGACCACTTTGAGCGGAATAG
The DNA here is from genome assembly GCA_029939965.1 of Bacteroidales bacterium. Classification (GTDB taxonomy): domain Bacteria; phylum Bacteroidota; class Bacteroidia; order Bacteroidales; family 4484-276; genus SABY01. The sequence goes on from JAOZRY010000176.1 coordinate 1,527, forward strand.
TTAGTGTGGACAGATTTGTTTTTAATGAGATTGATAAACCGGGAAAATTATCCAGAATAACAGAAATTGGCCATTCACCCGCCGACCGGCACTTGCGCGATATGTGTGCCAATTGTCATTTAGGAAACCCAAAAATTGAGTATGGCCCTGTTACCGAACTTACGAGGGGCGGGGGTTGTAATGCCTGCCATTTGAATTACCCTGACAAAAAATTTGAAACTGGAGAAGAGTTTAAAACAGATTTATCATATCACCCACAATTGTCGCTAAATATTTCCAACAATCATTGTTTTGGCTGCCACAGCCGTTCGGGGAGGATTGCCACTAATTACGAAGGCTGGCACGAAACACAACTCGAAAAAGAAGATGTGAAGGATTGGGAAGGATTTCGCCAGATAGAAGATCAGCGGATTTTTGAATTTGTGAGTGCTGACGTGCATCACCAAAGTGGAATGGAATGTATCGACTGCCATAATTCTTATGAGCTTATGGGTGATGGGAATTTATATATGCACGAGGAGTTTCAGGTAAAAATACAATGTAAAGATTGCCACTTTAATCATCAACCCAAAACAATAACTGCTTCAGCTTTAGATAGCGAAACCCGAAAAATTGCAGACCTCCGGAAATATTCGGATAATCGGCACTTTCTAAAAATTGAAAAATCGGGATTGGCCATGGTAAATACTTTTGTGGATGAAGCCGGTAACAAATGGCTGATTTCAAAAAACTCAGGAAAACTATTTCCAATGATAGCCCCTGCCAATGATTGCTCACGCGGAAATGCCCACAACGCTCTTACGTGCGATGCCTGCCATACGGCCTGGGCTCCACAATGTATAGGATGCCACAATAGCTATGAAAAAAATAGTGCCGGTTACGATTTATTAAACAATAAACATATAACCGGAACCTGGGTGGAATATACCGGAAAATTCCTGTCGGATCCACCTGTTCTGGGTATTGATGAAAGAGAAGAGATTACAGATGGAGCCAAGAGAATGGTTAGCACTTTTATTAATGGGATGGTTTTATCGATAGATGTGGAAAGTTTTGATGGCGATAGTAAAGATGAAATTTTCCACCGCTTATATGCTCCAACTGTTGCCCACACTACATCGCGCGAAGGGCGTTCGTGCAAATCGTGCCACAACAATCCGTTGGCAATTGGTTATGGCCGTGGAAAAATTGATTATAAAATAACAGATGGAAAAGGATTTTGGACATTCGCTCCGCAATATGCCCCCAACAAATTTGATGGTTTGCCCGAAGATGCATGGATAGGTTTTATGCAGGAAGGCATTGGCTGGACGGCCACACGCGAAGGAGTAAGACCATTTAATACAGCCGAACAAAAGAAAATTCTCAGGGTTGGAGCATGCCTGACCTGTCATGCTGATAATTCGGAAATCATGCTTGAAAGCCTAATGGATTTTGAAAAATCTCTGAAGAAAATTTCCGGCGAGTGTGTTCTGCCAAGTTGGTGAGGGAAGAAAGAAGTTAGAGGGGAGAGGTTAGAGAATAGAAGGTAGAGGGGGAGAGGTTAGAAGTTAGATGATAGAAATTAGAAATTGGAAGATAGAGATTAGAATTTGGAAGAAGGAATTGCTTTTTGGAGGTTGTAATTGCTTAAAAGCTCAAACCTAATCTGTGATTTCTGTTGCCGATTATAGATGTTCCATTTAATTATACCGAAACAAAGTGTGTTTTTAGAGGTTGCCACTTTAACCAAAACCTCATGTTCTATTTCGAACAGTAGGTGTTCATGTATGCGCAAAATGTTTCATATTATCCAAATATAAATTCCTATCTTCCTGTTATTAAACATAATAATAACATTGGCACATCAATTGTAAATTTCCGTAAGTTGTTACATAATTTATTAAATAGTAAACATCATTATCAATAAACCAAAATAATAACTGAGTTTTCAAAAATATTTGCAATGAACATATTCTATTTAAGAAATACTTTTGTGTTTGCTTTTACGATGCTTTTTTCTGATACACTTTTACATGTTGCAGGACTACATATTAATAATAATGTGCTATATGCCTGCTCATACCAGGGGGCTTTGTCGGGTATTGTTGGTTTCGATCTTTCTACATCCGATGTTATATTCCACAAGCAAATAGCCGGAATGTCGTTACCAAATGGAATCACATCAGATGCTTCAGGGTTTTTATATGTAACGGCCTATATTTCAAATAAAATATTTAAGATTAATATAAGCAATGAAAAAACTAATTTTAATATACGTATTAATACTCATCGTAAGTTGTGTTAATGCACAAAAATTTAATGAAAGTGATATCAAAAAAGGGTTTATCACTTGTTTGGATAACAAGATTTATTATGAAGAAGTTGGCGAAGGTAAGCCTTTAATATTGCTTCATGCAGGATACCTTGATTGTACAATGTGGGATGATCAATTTTTGTTTTTTGCAAATAATGCTTATCGCGTTGTTAGGTTCGATAGCTATGCTCACGGCAAAACAATTGATGGCAAAAACACACCGTTCCTTCACGAATTGATTAAGGCGATTGTTGATACATTATCGCTGGGAAGGGTTAATCTCGTAGGAACTTCATTAGGTGGTGTAACTATTATTGAGTTTGCGTTGAACCACCCCGAAGATATTGATAAGATGGTATTGGTTTCGACAGGAATTAATGGATATGATTGGGCTACAGATAGTTTGTTTGTTCCGAATTTACGGAAACAGATGGAATATATAAATAATTATGATACCGCTAATGTTGCAGAAATATTCCTGCAATCCTGGTTCGACGGGCCTTTTAGGGAGCCGTTAGATATGAACATTGGAAAACGGAATGAATGTAAAAATATAATACTTAAACGTTTTAAAAATCATGGATTACGGAAAAATTCATTGCATTCATTTCCAAAAGCAATAACACGATACAGGGATATAAAATCCAATACATTAATTTTGATTGGAGATCAGGATATGCCTTCAATAAATAAAATTTCGGGCTTATTGGATGAAGGATTGAAAAATAGCCAACGAATAGAAATTAATGGGGTTGGTCATTTAATGAACATTGAAAATCCTGATGAGTTTAATAGAATAGTTCTTTCTTTTTTGATAAAATAAAAAAACTAAATAATGTCTGATCTATAATGTTTTCTAACAAGGCTTGCGAAGGGCTGAATAACAATAAGTTTACTTTTGCAAATAGACTGTCCAACGAAGTTATCGGCGTTTTCTGGCGCACACTAAATAAATATTATGATAATGAAAAAATACTTTAAAGCAGCTTTAATAATTTGTGGAATAATTTTTTCCTTAACATGTTGCAATACCAATGCCGAAAAGATTAGTAAACAAGATGTTAAGAAAATCGACTCCTTGTTTTCGAAATGGGACAATAATCAATCGGCCGGCATTTCGGTTGCCATTTGGGATAAAGGCCAATTAATAACCCGAAATTATGGGATGGCAAATATCCAAAAACAGGAAAAAATTACCTCTGAAACAAAATTTGATATTGCCTCAATGTCAAAACAATTTACCGTTATGTCTATTCTGTTACTCAAGCAGGAATCCAAACTTTCGACGGATGATGATATACGAAAATATTTGCCCGAACTGCCTGATTATGGCGAAAAAATTACCATCGAACAATTGATGGCTCATACCAGCGGAATAAGAGACCATTTTTTGTTGCTCGAACTCTCTAACGATTGTGGCACAGAAACTACAATTACCAATAAAGATATTTTACAGCTAATTACACGGCAGGAAACGCTTAACTTTTCTCCGGGAACTCAACAAATATATTGTAATTCGGGATACGTATTACTTGCAATAATTATTGAACGCGTTAGCGGAATGAGTTTTCCTGAATATACAAAAAAACATATATTCGATCCTCTCGAAATGAAACATTCGGCATTTATCGATTCGCCTGTATATTTATCAAAAAATTGCGCCGCCGGGTACTATTACAGCCCGCCCGATTCAACCTATAAGTTAGTAACAAACAACGCCACAGTTACCGGCGGAACAGGCATGGTAACAACTGCCCCCGATCTCGTAAAATGGTATTTTAATTTTAAAAACAATAAATTAGGAAACCAAAGCCAGGCGCTGATACAAGAGCTAACACAAATTCCTGAAATAGAAAATTACATTCCGTATAAACGAGGATATGGTTTATATGTTGACGATTATAAAAATACCTTAAACTATTGGATGACAGGAAGCGAAATTGGTTATTCATCGGTAGCGACATATTTTCCTGACCAGGATTTTATTGCAATTATTTTATCGAACTGCAGCATGGAATTCGATTACGATAACAGGTTCGATATTTCAAATATCATACATCCCAAATCTATTGCCGATAGTATTACTTTAGTTTCCGATTATACACTTTATAACCAAAATAAGCATATTCATACCACAAACCAATTAAAACAACTGGCAGGTAAATACTTCGATTTTAACGAACTCAATCTGGATATTTTCAGATATAACGATTCGGCCTTATACACTTTCAGAGGAACAGAATTAATCCCCACAGGGAGGTATAAATTTAAACCCAAAGGAAGCCAAAACACTTTAACTTTCAAAATTGCAGCAAACAATATAATTAAACTTCACACCCAACAATATTCGTATGGCGATGAATATTGGTATAAATATCCGTTAAGAGAATCATATTCTACAAAACAGATTCCCGCTTATATTACACCCGATAATGTTAACGATATTATTGGTATTTATAAAAATACAGGAACCCACAAGGCCATTAATCTCGAACTATCGGAGCGTGGATTAATAGCCGGTTGGGAAGGAGGTGGTACATTCGGCTTACAACCCATTTTCGGCAATTATCTTTTTAGCCCCGTAAGACATCTGTTTATAAACATCCACTATGATAAAAACAAGAAAGCCCAAGGATTCTATTTAAGTTACAACAGAATGAGAAATCTCTATTTCAAAAAACAATA
>JAOZRY010000845.1 GCA_029939965.1 Bacteroidales bacterium
CTAAGTTCCCTGAACGACCAAACCCCATTAATCGCCTCAACAATGTAAAATGCCCGTTTCAGTTTGTCATCCAATGATAAAATCAAAACGATGTGGGTAAACGAAAGTGACTGGATCATTTTTTGAGTCAAAATAATTTCATTTTTAGAAAAATTATGTCCATTTGCTGACATGATCAAATCTCGTTTGAATTGGTCAGTCAGCGACTGACTTTTCTTGGTAGAGGAAATGGCGACAATTTTATCTGTAAGATTTGTAATGTCCATTGGTAATGCTAAAGTTTAATGAATTGAAATAACCCTACCCAACCTTCGAAAGATATTCAAGGTGCTTTTTATTTATCACCTCTATATTTTTACCTTTAATCCGTAAGGTTTCCTGCTCTTTCAGTTGGCTTAATATCCTGCTGGTACTTTCCTTTGACATCCCTGCCAGTTCGGCCAGATCCTTACGGGAAATTGTAAGTGTAAAAACACGGCTATAGTAAACTTCATTTACCAAATACAGCAGGGCATCTGCTATCCGGGCTTCCATATTTTTGTATATCAGGCTGATGAGCCTTGTGGAATAATACTTCTGCGATTGGTTCATGTGTTTGAAAAGGAGAGGGACATATTTTTTATTTGAAAATACGATGGTCTTAAACACATCAATGTCGATTAGGCAGGCCCGAGAATCCATTACGGCCACGCTTGACCTGAAGAGTATGTTATCATCAAAAATTGCGGGGAAGTCAAGTATATGAAAAGGTTTAACAAGTCGCAGTATCAAATTTTTATCGTGGTCCCCTTCTATCAAAACTTTGGCCATGCCATTAAGCAAAAAAATCAGGTAATTGGATGAAGTGCCTTGTTTGTAAATGGTTTCGCCGGTTTTGAAATCAACTTCAGTTTTGTTTTTGTTCATCACATCATGCTCCTCTTTAGTTAAACTGTTAAAGAAGCATTGTTGCCGGTGGACACAAAGTCCGCATTTTATTTTCGAGCTAAGGTTCAGCATGTTAAACTCAAATTCGGGTGTTTAAAGTGAGGTATCTCAATTTTTAAATGTAATCATGTCATTTCCTGTTAAAAGGAGATGAACAACAAATTTACAATTTTGCAACCTCAATAGTACAACAAATAATGGAATCGCAATACCCGGTACAAAAATATGGAACAATTCTCAAGCAGGAAGCACTTTCCAATGCTTTTGTTGATAATGATATCAGCTTCCTTGTATTAAAATCTTCTGATCCATTTCCGGGCTTTTACTGTCCGGGAAAGAACCCTGCCGACAACAGTTGCAAAGAAATATCCTATTATTTGCCAATTCATGTTATTGCAGGTTGTGTTGAAGATCAAATTTGCCGAATAAGTCTTGAAATTTTCAATACCTCAAAGGTTCAGGTTTGTGCATCAAAGGTTTTACTTGGTGGTAAATTTATTCAGGCTATTCGGATAAAAGGAACAAATTTGACTGGCATCCAACGAATTGTTTCAATATTTAATAAAAACGACATTCAGTTTTATAAAAGCAGGAAAGTCAATATTTATCTGGCCAAGATTTATTTAAAATCCTTTTTCGAGGTAAAAAAGTTGGATAGTTCAATTTATCAAAACACCTATACGCCCGAACTATTTTATCTTGCTATTCCTGAAAAGATTGACTGGAAATTATTTGAAAAACTAATTACATTTCAAAAGACATCCTCCACATTTACAAACTTTGATGCCGCCCTTGGATATTGGATACAGAAACCGGCCTTTGCCGATTTTATACGGATTTATGGAACAAAGC
>JAOZRY010000846.1 GCA_029939965.1 Bacteroidales bacterium
CATTTAAACATTGAAGCATTAAATCATTTAAGCATTGAATCATTTACGCATTAAATCATTTACGCATTAAATCATTGAAGCATTAAATCATTTACGCATTAAATCATTGAAGCATTAAATCATTTACGCATTGAATCATTGAAGCATTGAATCATTTACGCATTAAATCATTTAAGCATTTACGCATTAAATCATTTAAGCATTTAAGCATTAAATCATTTAAGCATTGAATCATTGAAGCATTGAATCATTAAAGCATTGAATCATTTTTGTATGTTCCACTAAATTCGCAGTAGAACCACAGAAATAATCAGGAAAGAAAAGTATATTTTTGTAGAAAAAAAATTAACAGATAACATTGATGGAGCTATGATTAAAACCGACAAACAAACAGAAAACACCCGCATAAGCGAGCTAATTGGCTACCTCGAAAAAACAACATGTACTAGCAATTTAAACCAAAAGATACCAGTTTTGCCAAGCGATGACCCCTTTGCTGAACTATATGCCGCTGTTGCAGCAAATCAGGAAGATTTGCGGGAAATTGATAAAGACAGGAACGAAGCCCATAAAAATTTAGAAAAACTAATATTAGAAAAAGATAAAGCCTTAGAAAAATTATCTGCCAAAGAAACCGAAACAAAAAAGGCAAACGAGCAATTTGAGACTATAATAAAAGGAGCAAATCTGGGCTGGTGGGATTGGGACATACTATCGGGAGATGAAATTTATAACGGAATATTTGCCGAAAATCTTGGATATGAACTTAGCGAAATTACACCCCACATTAGTTGGTGGGAAGGAAAGATACATCCCGATGATGAAAAACAGGTATCGAAAGATGTTAAAAAGCATTTGGATGGAGAAACAGAATATTATGAAAACAAACACCGCTTAAAAACTAAAAGTGGCGAATGGAAATGGTTTAACGATTTTGGTAAAGTTACTGAAAGAGATAAAGCCGGCAATGCCATTAGAATGATAGGGATTTTACGCAATATTGACAAGGAAGAACGTGCAGAGCAAAATCTGCGAAATAGCGAAGAATATTACCGAACACTTATCGAAAACAGCAATGATGCCATTTCTGTAGTTGATATTAATGGGGATTTTATTTCTATAAGTAAATCTGCTGAAAGCATAACAGGATATACAAACGATGAACGAAAAAGAAAAAATGCATTTGCTTTAATGCCTCCTGACGATCGCGAGAAAATGATGCAGATATTAATAGAAATAAAAGAAAAATATGGATCAATAAGAAATTTAAAATTCAGAATTTACCATAAAGATGGCTCAATAAAACACCTTGAAGGTACAGCGAAAAATATGCTACATTCTGCTGCCGTAAAAGGAATTGTTCTTAATTATAGGGATGTTACCAAACAAGTTTTGCAACAAAACTTATTAAAACAAAGCGAACGAAAATTCAAGGGATTATTTACAGGAATGAGCCTTGGGGTAATTTTTTGTGAAGCAATATACGATGAAAACAAAAATATGATCGACTGTATTTATCGTGATATGAATACGGCTTACGAAGAGTTTACCAATTTAAACAAAAAAACAGCAATAGGCTGTAAAGTTTCTAACTTGTTGCCTGGCACAGAGCACCATTGGTTTTCTGCTTTCGGAGAAGTTGTGCGGACCGGAAAACCAATTTCTTTCGAAATGTATAATACTCCAATTAAAAAACATTTTTCGGTTTTTGCCTACAGGAGTAAGAAAGACAATTTTACTGCAATATTCGAAGATATTACTGAGCGAATAGAAGCAAAC
>JAOZRY010000847.1 GCA_029939965.1 Bacteroidales bacterium
TTACAGGTTAAAGAAATCCATTTCCACAAAGATGCCCTACTGATGATGGTTAAGCGCGAAAACAGTTTTTTCATCCCCCATGGCGAAACCTATTTCCGAACAGGAGACATCCTAATGGTATTTGGTACACAAACCGCTTTTGAGGATACACAGCGTAAGGTGGAATAATAAACTTTATTGCACTTTCAACGGTAATTGAAGCAAAGTCAGCTATATCCTGTCGTGTTAAATACTGATAAATATCCTCGTCAGAAAACTCATTTGACAATTAATACATCAACGCATCGACACATTTAGGCATCTTTTATATCAATGCATTGACGTTTTTTAGTTTATTATGCATCTTTGTATTTACACTTTTAGGTATTAATTGTATCTTTGCATTAATATAAAACCAAATAGCTTATGGAAACATTACGACAGAAATTTTACGAAAAATACGCCTTTGCACAAACCAAAACCGTAAGGAATTTTATTAATGTCATCGACTGGTCCAATCGGATTATTGGCATAAAAGGAAGTCGTGGTGTTGGCAAGACCACCCTCTTGTTGCAACACATCAAACAAAACTACAAACCCGATAACCAGGTTTTGTACCTTAGCCTCGATAATTTGCATTTTACAGAAAACAGGCCGTACGACCTTGCAGATGCTTTCTATAAAAAAGGCGGAAAACTACTGGCAATGGACGAAGTACACCGCTACCCCGGTTGGGCCGTTGAACTAAAAAACATATACGACGATATGCCAGGGCTGAAAGTTATTTTCACTGGTTCGTCGCTGCTGCATTTGCACAAAGCAAAAGTTGACCTTAGCCGCCGGGCGGTTATGTATCAAATGCCGGGTTTATCGTTCAGGGAGTTTTTATCTTTCCAAAACAAAACCGAGTTTCCTATTTACAGCCTCGATGATATCATCCACAACCACATCGAAATAACTATGAATATAATAAACGACATAAAACCCCTGGCCTATTTCGACAACTATTTAAATTATGGATATTATCCGTTTTACATGGAAAACATAAAATCGTTCCACCAAAAGCTGTACGAAACCATTTTAACTGTCCTGGAAGTTGACATTCCACAATTTGAACAAATTCAAACTTCCGGCATCATTTATCTAAAAAAACTTTTGAAAATCATTAGCCGTTCTGTTCCTTTCAAACCCAACATGAACGCTTTGAGCCAACGGACGGGCATTAGTTTAAACACCATGAAAACATACCTGAAATACCTCGCCGATGCCAAATTACTTTCGATGCTATATGTTCAGGATAAAGGAATAAACAGTATAAATAAACCCGAAAAGATATATTTGGAAAACACGAATATATTATATAACCTGGCCGATAATATCCCAAATGTTGGCAACCTTCGTGAAACATTTTTTTTTAACCAAACTACAATAAATCATAAAATCAACTCCTCGAAACATGCAGATTTTATTGTTGATGATCATTATACATTTGAAATTGGTGGCAAAAACAAACAGCAAAAACAGATAAAAAACATCGAAAATTCCTACATCGTAAAAGATAACATCGAAATTGGCTCAGATAATATTATCCCTTTGTGGTTATTTGGGTTTTTGTATTAGGCTCTCAAAAAAGCCGTTGATGCTAACATGTTTATGATATTTTGTTGTCAGAATTCAATTTTTTGATCAACCTCTCATATTAATTTCTGCTAATGCTGCTTTGTTTTTAATTCGTATCTTTTTACCATCAAGAGTTAGTATTCCTTCTTTCTCAAACTCCTTAATAAACTTTATTGCAC
>JAOZRY010000177.1 GCA_029939965.1 Bacteroidales bacterium
CCAGGAACACCATGGTCTCCAGCTTTAATGGTCTTTGAAGGTTCATCAATATAACTCCCGGTATGACCCGGATATGATTTTGCTCCATCTCTGAAAATGTGGTCATAAATATCATTATATATATTTCTGGGGTCTGGAAGTCCTGCTAAAGCTTCTCTAACAGTTACCCAAGGTTGGCTTTCAGGAGCGAAAAATCCATATCTATTTTTTAATACATCAACTGTCCGTTTGAGCTTAGGAGTTAAAATCTCAATTTTGTTTTTCGCGACTTTATTTTTCCCCCAATATTCTCCCGTAACAAATTTATCCCAAAGTAATCTATCATTTGAATGTGTCTCTTTCGGGAAAGACCATTCTATTCCAAGACTTTCCTGTACACCAACGATAATAACTCTTTCTCTCTTCTGAGGGATACCGTAGTTTGCTGCATTTACAAGACGATAAATCACATTGTATTTAAGTCCATTGTAATTACCACTTGTATGAACTTCTTCTAATCGAGATAAATGTTGTTGCCAATCCTCTTTTATTTCTTTGTGTAAATCAGGATAAGTTAATTGTAGAATTATATAGTTGAAATATGTAGAAAATGACTGTCTTAATAAACCTTTTACGTTTTCAAACAAAAAAGCTTTTGGTTTCAACTCATGTATTCCCTGAATTGCATAAGGGAACATATCTCTTTTATCTTGGTTTCCTTTTGCTTTTCCCCCAAGCGAGAATGGTTGGCATGGTGGCCCACCAGATATTATCTCAACTCCCTTAAACATTGAAAAGTTAATGTCTCGAATATCTTTTTCAAATATTTCGGTTCCTTTAAAATTAAGACGTAATGAATTACAGGCATCCTTATTAAATTCAAGTAAAGCCCTGTGTTGAAAACCAGAAAGTTTTAACCCCTCTGCAAGCCCCCCAACTCCGGAAAAAATCTCCAACGATTTCATTTTCTGTTTTGTTTAATATTGTATTCAGCAATTTTTTCTTCCACTTGGTCACTACTGGATGCTACTCCTTTACATTTATCTGCCCAAATTCTTCCCGGATGAATAACATCCCATTCAGATTTAGCTTGATTATAGCGTCCTTCTCCCGGGTCATGATTCCCAAATCCATCCAATTGAGAATTCCATAATGGTTTATAATATCTTATTAAGGCAGCTTCAACGGTCCCAATTAGGCTGCTCGCAGTTCCCTCCAATATCATAAAACGGCAGTAAAAATCTTTGGAATTTAAATTGTTAGCTTGTGTAATACTTCTTGCATGCTCATTTAGTCGTTCATTAAGTTCAAATGATTTTTTCATTTGCTTATTTTCACTTCGCGCTTGTCTCCATCCGCGAGGAACAGCTTTTCCAACATAAATGGGCAATGAGAATTCTATCCTGTTTTTTTCAGAAATATCTTTATAAAATTTACTCTTTCCAATATAATAGATTGCATAAACACCCGTGCCATGAAATTTTGTTTGTGGAGGCAATTCAATTACTGGCGTTCCATTAAAAAATCGGACTGTGTCTTTGATGATTTCCTCAATGTATCAGACTCATATACATGTTCTTCTCTTTTAAAATCTTTGTTCATTGTGTCTTTTATCAAAAACCAAAAATAATCATTAAATACTACAATTTATAAAAAGAAATAGCTTGATGAATAAGTTCTTTCAATATTCCTAATTTGATGCACGATGTTCTTTGCTTTGTTGCTAACGGTGCAAGAGGAGGCGACCGGAAAAATAACTTCGGAAGAAATATCGTGCTCCAAAACTTGTTTTACATCAACATTGGTGCAAGCGGATTATTAACCGGCTCTGGTGCAAACCTCCTGGCAGCAGCATTAATTACAGGTGCCACCGGCATCGACATTTTCTTTGCCGATTGGATGAAAGCCAACTTTCTGGTAGCAATTCTTCTATTACTTTTTGGATATATTGTGGCAACACGCATATTTTTCCCACTCAAAAAAGAAGAACGGCTACCCCAAATTCCCGGAGGCATGAACCGGCTAAAGGAGGAATTGCACAAATTGGGCAAAATGAATTTTCAGGAGATAAAATCAGGAGTCCTTTTTATCACAATTCTGGTATTATGGTCAACGGATAAATATCACGGTATCAGCCCAACTTCAGTAGCATTTTTGGGTGCTCTATCTTGCACTCACTTTTGCCATGACTTTCAGTGCTTTGTTTTTTCAGTCAAAAACAATGCGCACCATGATATTTGTACCTATTGCCATTGGTGTAGCCAACCGGTTTGGATTTACAATGCTGGTTATCGGGTGGGTGGTAAATATTTTAATGGGAGAAACCTGGTATCGCTACTTAGATATAACTCCCAATGGCGTTTTTGGGGTCTTTTAAGAAAAGTTCCATCCCGATCTACTTTGCTGAAGTACGGGATAAGTTTAGAAATTTGAAGTATAAAACATATTTTAGAAAATGTACCTTTGCCGCACACACTAAATAACAATCGTTTTGGAAAATTTTGAAGAACTGGGAATAGGCAAAGACTATATAAAAGGGTTAAACGAACTCAATATTATCACGCCCACCGAAATACAAAGTATCGTTATTCCACTATTATTAAACGCCAACACCGATTTGGTAGGTCAGGCGCAAACAGGCACCGGCAAAACTGCTGCTTATGGCCTCCCTTTACTTCATGGTATAAACCCCAATCGGGGGGTTGTTCAGGGACTTATTCTTTGTCCTACACGTGAACTGGGACAACAAATTGCAAAGCAATTATTTAAATTTACAAAATACACCAACAAAATTTTTGGTGAAGCTGTTTACGGCGGTGCTCCCATCGAGCGGCAGATCAGAGCACTAAAAAGGCCAACCCACATTGTAGTTGCAACACCTGGCAGGCTTATCGATCTTGTAAAACGAAAAGCTGTAGATTTGAGTAATGTTAAAACTATAATTCTGGATGAAGCCGATGAAATGCTAAGCATGGGATTTAAAAAAGAGCTGGATCAAATATTAGAATACGTTTCCAATGCAGAAAACAAATGGCTCTTTTCCGCTACCATGCCACACGGAATAAGGCAAATTGTAAATGAACATCTTTCAGCAGATGCTCACCAAATAGGGGTATCCACCAAAAATGTTGTGAACAAAAATATTGATCATCAATACTATGTTTGTAATGAAAACGAAAAATTAGATGTGTTGATTCGGTTCTTAAAATCGGAAGAAACCAACAGGGGAATGGTGTTTTGCAGAACCAAAGCAGCTACTCAAAAATTAACCAAACAACTAATAGCCAAAAATATTTCTGCTGATGCAATTCATGGCGATTTATTACAGAAGGAGAGAGAAAAAGCAATGCGGGCATTTAAAAAAAGCCGTTTGCAAGTACTTGTGGCTACCGATATTTCTGCCCGGGGAATCGACGTTGAAGGACTCTCATTTATAATTCATTACCAATTGCCCGATCAAATAGATTACTACACACACCGAAGCGGACGAACTGCAAGAGCTGGGAAATCGGGCATTTCACTATGCCTTGTTACTTCATCAGAACTAAACCAGCTCCGACGCTTTGAAAAAGAATTAAAAATCTTTTTTCAGCAGATCAGGTAATAAAATACGACTACCAACAATAAGCTGAACAAATAACTATCCCGCACGTATGTGTGGCTGTCAGGCCAAAGAAAGAAACTTACCAGGCTACCGATAAAATATTCTGATAAACCAAGTATGGGTTACGCTATTGTAGCACTAGTTAATGTGGTAACTGCTCTGCAACCCGGTATGGGTTGAGTTATATGTTTTTTCAATGTTTTTTAATATATTATAAACAATAACAAAACCCATACTGGGTTTTGAGTTCATTTACATTGCAAATCTATAAAATGATCAGGTTAATTTTCGATTACATTTAAATAATGCTCATATCGGTAATTGATGTCATTTACGTATTTATAAGGTTCTTCACCACGGCAATATCCATAAAAAACAACGGTATCGGTGTAGTATTTTGGATCTGATTTGTTGAGCAAAAAATAGTCAACGTTATCATTCCAAATATTTGGATTGCGGCCATACTTTTCGGCAAGCCGACGGGCATCAAATACATGACCAATCCCTACATTGTATGCAGCCAGAACAAATTTCTTCCTTTCTTCTGCATTATCAATTATGTCTATAAACCGTCCATCGAGCATTTTCAGATAGCTTATACCGGCACTAATATTTTCCTCAGGAGGCGAGTCGCTGTTTACACCATACATTTCAGCAGTTTCGGGCATAAGTTGCATTAACCCAAAGGCTCCCATCCACGAAGTAGCATCGGGCTGAAACCTCGATTCCTGATAAATAAGCGATGCCACCAAACGCCAGTCCCAGGCAATCTCTTTACTTTTTTCCTTCAACACATCATCCCAGCTCGAAATTTTCCCGCTTCGCACGGAGTAATATTTATTTGCATACTGCACCGATCGGGGGTTTACAAAATATTTGTTGTAAATAAACCGGGCTATTTTTGTATCAATAAAGTTTTTTATCCACTGATCAATGTTGCCTCTTAATGAATCATCCGTTTCTTTTACTGCCCAGGCTACATATTGCGGAAAGCTAATGGGGGTTTCAACATCGATATCAGGAAAATATTTTTTATTAACTCTTGCAACATGTTCATCGGTAACGGTATATTCAATTTCTCCGGTAGCCACCATTTCTATTAAACGCTCCGAAGTTTGTGGAAATTCGACAATATAAATACTATCTCCAATTTCTTCCTGCAGGTTAATGAGCCGTTGACAAAAGGATGAATGACGTGGAATGTAAACCATTTTTCCGGCCAAATCTAATGGGTTACGAATAAGCTGAGATTTAATTTCATCCATAGTTTTCATCTTGCGCCAGTTGTCGGGTTTTCGCTGAACCAATACCTGACGCGTTTGCCCCAACGGATGCGTAAAATCAACAAGTTCGTTCCGATCGCTGTTAACAGTAAGCCCCATGGCTATTAAATCTACATTACCACTGTTTAAATCTGCTAATGCCTGCTCAAAATCGTTGTTTACCACCAACTCCAATTTCACCCCAATATAACGGGCATACGCTTCAAGCATTTCGTATTCGTATCCTGCCGGTTCGCCTCGGTAAATAAAATAATTAGTGGAATTATAATCCGTTGTCGCAATTAATTTGCCTCTTTCAAGAATCCTTTTCAACGATTCATCCTGCACAGGATCATCGCTCACTTGCTGATGTTGTTCAGGTTCATCAACATTGCATGAGTGCAAAACCAATAAAACAAACATCGCAATTATTGAAACAATTACTTGTTTCATTTTGCAATGTTTTAATGTTGGTCGGCAAATGGATTCTTGTTTAAACATATACACTTTCTAAAGTAAATTTAATGTTTTCACAACATGAATATGAACTATTTTAGCAAATATAAAATTATATTTTGAATTGCAATATTCAGGCATTGCCATTTTTATGATACATAAATATTAAATTTACTTCTTATAAGAAATATATTCATGTTGTGCATTTTAGTTTTAATACCTGTTTTACAGGCATGTAAACCAAACGATAACACTATTTATACATTAAATGTTTATGAGTTTAATATTAACATAACCAACAATCTGAGAGGTCTTTCGGTGGTAAACAGTAAAATAATATGGGCAAGCGGAACAAATGGTGTGTTTTTAAAAACTACAGATGGTGGAAATTTTTGGAGTATCGATTGTATTAAAGATGCCGAAAAACTTGATTTCATATCCATCGAAGCCTTTGACGAAAACAATGCAATAGTGGTATCGGCAGGAACTCCGGCAAGTATTTAATGATTTTGAAGTTTTTTTTTGGGCGGCTACGGGCTTTCCGTTTGTAGTTGCCTTGTGCCCGCTGTATTTATCAAGTCGTTTAATATCTTGCCAAAAACATAGTTTCAAGCATTTGAGCTGATGGTTTTGTAACGGTGTCGCTGCGTAAATCTATCTTCATACTATTAATTTTTTTTGGTAAAATTAGGCTTTTATTAACTTTACCCAAAATTTTAAGACAGATGAACTTCGAACAATTAATACATCAACGCCAAAGTATCAGGAATTACAATCCTGACTTACCGATAGAAAATGAAAAACTTAATCGCATTCTTGAAGCCGGACGAATTGCACCTTCGGCTGCAAACAGGCAACCCTGGAAATTTTACCTGATTTCCACTCCTGACAATCTTACAAAAATTCGTGAGTGTTATGGAAAATCGTGGTTTAGCGATGCACCTCATGTACTCATAGTAGCCGGAAAAAAGGATCGGGCATGGTCTCGTGCTTCCGATGGATACAATTCGCTTGAAACAGATTTGACCATTGCGATGGATCACATGATACTGGCAGCAGAATCGGAAGGTGTGGGTACCTGCTGGATTGCTGCGTTTGATAACACCGAAATAAAAAAAACCGGTTTTTTTGAACAAGATGAAATTGTTTTTGCAATTACTCCATTGGGTTATCAAAATGAAGG
>JAOZRY010000848.1 GCA_029939965.1 Bacteroidales bacterium
TATTTATTTAGCGTTTCGCAGAATAACACCACTCCCTTTACGGATTTTTAGATGCTTTAAACACCCATACTCCCTTTTTGATAATATAACATCAGGCCAATTGAGAAAGTCCCTTAGAGCCGCCCTGTCGAAGCCATTTTTTCCATCTGTTATAAATTTATTATGATAAATCTAAATTTGTATTAATAGTAAACCCCCATAGATGTACAAAAAAAATGGAAGTTGATCAAAATATTTTTACAGGAATGGGCAAAAAAAAGCAGGAATTTATATTAATAAATACCTGCTTTTTATTATTAAGGTGGAATTGTTAGTTTTTAACAGCTTCCACAATTGTTTTAAATACATTAGGTTCGTTCATGGCTAAATCGGCCAATACTTTACGATTTAGCTGAATGTGGTTTTTATGAAGTTTACCCATAAATACTGAGTACGACATTCCGTACTGCCTTACTCCGGCGTTTATGCGCTGAATCCATAAAGCCCTGAAGCTTCTCTTTTTGTTGCGTCTGTCGCGGTATGCATACACTTGTCCTTTTTCGTAGGCATTTTTGGCTACCGTCCAAACATTTTTTCTACGCCCAAACTGACCCTTTACTCTTTTCAGTATCTTTTTTCTTCGGGCTTTTGCTGCTACTACATTTACTGATCTTGGCATATTAATTTTCCATTTTCACGTTAGCGTCCCGCGCTCCGGGAACTTTTCGGCTAATCGTAAGTTAATAAATTTGTGAATTACTACTTTACGAGCATGGCTTTTACATTACCCACATCTGCTTTGTCAACAATGGCAAAGTAACCGAGATTACGTTTACGCTTCTTCGATTTTTTGGTCAGAATGTGACTTTTGTAAGCATGTCTCCTTTTGATCTTACCAGTACCTGTAAAGGTAAACCGTTTTTTGGCGCTGGCTTTTGTCTTCATCTTCGGCATTACTTAAAAGTATTAAATTAATTATATAGTTGTTTAAAACAATTACTTTTTTGGTGCTACAATCATTATCATTCGTTTGCCTTCGAGTTTGGGTAATCGTTCAACTTTCCCAATTTCCTCTAACTCCTGTGCAAACTTCAACAAAATAATTTCTCCTTTATCTTTATAGATAATCGACCGGCCTTTAAAAAACACATCTACTTTTACTTTTGCGCCCTCTTCAAGAAATTTTCTGGCATGATTTAGTTTAAAATTAAAATCATGTTCATCAGTATTAGGGCCAAGCCTTATTTCTTTAACGACCACTTTTGCAGACTTGGCTTTAATCTCCTTCTGCTTTTTCTTTTGGTCGTAAAGAAATTTTTTATAATCGATAACCCTACAAACAGGAGGATTTGCTGATGGTGAAATCTCAACAAGATCAAGATCTTTTTGTTCGGCAATCTCCAAGGCTTCCTTGATATTAAAAATACCTTGTTCAACATTTTCACCAACCACACGTACAACAGGCGATCTTATGTCGTGATTGATTTTATGTGGGTTTTCTCTTTGCCTTCTGATAGGCCTCCTACCTGAAAATCTTCGTTTAAATGGCGTAGCTATAACTCAATCTCCTATTGATTTGTTAAAAATATTAACTGTACTGCTATTTTAATAGAAATGTTTTAATGCTTTAATTTCCGGTTATTTTTTCTATCTCTTCATTTATTGCTTTTGCAAACCCCTCAATTGTCATTGTTCCCAGATCGCCTTGTCCCTGTTTACGCACAGAAACAGTATTGCCATCTTCTTCTTTCTCCCCGACAATTAACATATAGGGGATTTTTTTCAATTCGGCAT
>JAOZRY010000178.1 GCA_029939965.1 Bacteroidales bacterium
CTTGTGTTGAGGGAAACCCAAAACCTGTAGTTTCGCCAGGTAATGCACCCAGCAGCAAAGTTGATCCTGTTGTTTTATCCAACAACCTGAGTTCCGGGCCGGTATTGGCATTATATGCAGCAAGATAAACCTCACCACTCGTTGGATTAAATGCCATACCCTGGGCATAATTGCCATCAAACCCTGCAGCACCTAATAAAGAGACATCTGAACTAAAAATATCTATAGCCCACACTTGATCCTGAGCAATATCAAAAAGATATAAATTTCCTAAATCATCAAATGTTCCGCTAATAACTGCGGGAATTTCGAGAGGTAAAACAGAGGTAATTGTTCCTGAAACCGGATCGATCTGAAAAATCTCCGACATCGAACCGGTGGTAGCAATTCCATAAAAATCTCCACTTATTCTATCAATGGCAAGTACTGTCCAAACCCCACCTTCGAGTGGTTGGGGCACAATTACATTTTGAACAATCAATCCGGTGGTTATATCAACCTTTACCAAAAGCTCTTGATTGATATCTATCATCCACATAAAGCCAGGTTCGTCAGGATGAAAATCGCCACTTGATGAGGTAAATGTAAGGGTGGTTTCCACCGATGTTGTGCTTAGGTCGTTAGGATCAAACGAATACAATTCATTAGTCTCTACATTGTTTCCAAATCCATAGCCTAAACCGGCCAATAGAGCAGGATTTTCGTTATATACAAAATGTGTAGTTTTAGTCTGAGCCTGTTGGAAGGATAAAGCTGATGAAGAAATGGGATCATTTTCGGGGGTTTCAGCTTTCGCAAAAATTGCTGCAAATAAAACAAACAGCAAAAAGAAAATCTTTTTCGAAGTAAAGGATTGTGTTTTCATGTTTTTAAATTTTAGAAGTGAGACAATAGTTTAAATACTAAAAAAGCGATAGGCAATGCGTGTACCAAAATCGAAAACACATTTTTTTGAATCAACAAAAATTCATATACACAGCAGCATATCAATACCTTATGCAGACACAATTATTTTATTGCTGGTAATTTGTTTGTTTTTATTTGCAGTTTGCAACAAGGGACTTTCACCCATATGGGTAAGATTCTCACCCAAAAAAAACTTTTGCGGAATTACCGGAAGACGAAGAATTTGAGGGGGTTCACAATGACAGAAAACACTTTGTAAATACCCTAACCCGGACGAGCCGGAAAAGAGAATGAAAAAGATTTATAGTAGATTGAATGAGATTGGTTGATAATCTTTATTAAGTCATATAATATCTTGCCAAATAAAACAACAATATTAGAAATAAGATATTATAACCCAATAACGAATACCTCAATAACTTAACGTTTTGAGCTTCTTACCCGTTTTTTTCTTCCGGCAATCCAAATCCCTCGCAGGTACACATCAGGTTACGGTCGCCCCAGGCATCGTCAATTTTTGTTACAGGAGGCCAGTACTTATCGGCTTTACTGCAATCTAACGGGAAAGCTGCTTTTGAGCGGGTGTAAGGTCTGTCCCAATCTTCATCGGTGATCATGCACACAGTGTGAGGAGCATTTTTTATCACATTATTGGTCGCATCGCATTTGCCTTCAGCAATTTCATCCATCTCTTTTCTAATGCTAACCATTGCATCCACAAAACGTTTTAGTTCGGTCAACGGCTCGCTTTCGGTTGGTTCAACCATTAGCGTTCCGTGAACAGGGAAGGCAACTGTTGGTGCATGGAAACCATAATCCATCAATCGTTTTGCAATGTCGATAACATTTATTTTAGCTGTTTTACTAAATTCGTTGCAATCGAGAATAAATTCATGGGCAACACGATTATTCTTGCCGGTATATAAAATTTTGTAGTGATCCTGAAGAGCATTCTTTAGATAATTAGCACCAAGTATAGCCATTTCGGTTGCAAGCTTCAGGCCATTGCCACCAAGTAATTTGATATAGCCATACGAAATGGGCAAAATCATCGGACTGCCATAGGGTGCCGAAGATATTACAGATATTGCATTTTCCGCATCAGTATCCTTAAAATTGTTGCAGGGCAAAAACGGCACAAGATGTTTTGCAACGCCAATGGGGCCTACTCCGGGACCACCACCACCATGTGGAATGGCAAAGGTTTTGTGTAGGTTCAGGTGGCACACATCAGCACCAATCAATCCGGGGTTTGTTAATCCAACCTGGGCGTTCATGTTGGCGCCATCCATGTAAACCTGTCCGCCATTATTATGAATAATCTGAATAATATCAAGAATTTCCTGTTCGAAAACACCATGCGTGGATGGGTAAGTTATCATCAAAGCAGCCAGAGCGTCTTTATGTTTTTCGGCTTTAGCTTTTAAATCATCAATATCCACATTTCCATAGTCATCCGATTTTACTACTACCACCTTCATGCCGGCCATTACAGAGCTTGCCGGGTTGGTTCCGTGTGCTGATGAAGGAATCAGACAAATATTCCGGTTACCCTGTCCGATGTTTTGGAGGTATTGATGAATAACCATTAATCCGGCATATTCTCCCGAGGCACCTGAGTTGGGCTGAAACGACATTGCCGCAAAACCGGTAATTTCGCATAAATCTTTTTCAAGATTATTAATCAGCTCGGTATATCCTTCGGCCTGATCGGCAGGAACAAATGGATGCAGACTACCGAATTCGGGCCATGAAAGAGAGAAAAGTTCAGCGGCAGCATTAAGTTTCATTGTACATGAACCCAGGGGAATCATAGAACGGTTTAATGCCAAATCGCGGTTTTCGAGCTTTTTCATATAACGCATCATCTCCGTTTCGGAGTGAAAAGTATTAAAAACCTTGTCGGTCATAAATTCCGACTTGCGCAAATATTTTTCCGGAATCCGATGATTCACCGAATTATTGATGGATGGAATATCCTTACCTGTAACCTTAGCAAGAATTTCGAGAATTTGTTTTATATCTTCGGTACTGGTGGTTTGATCAAGGCTAATCCCAAAACCATCGTGGTTATATCTGAAATTCATTTTAGCTTTGAGTGCCGCTACTCTGAGCTTTTCGATGGTTACCCCAACGGGTAAGGAAAAATAAATGGTGTCGAAGAAAAACTCATTTTGCTGATTATATCCAAGTTTTTCAGCACCATCCGATAGCGTGGCTGTAAGATTATGAATATCTTCGGCTATAGCTTTTAACCCACCAGGGCCATGATAAACGGCAAACATACCGGCCATTATCGCAAGCAATGCTTGTGCAGTACAAATATTTGAAGTAGCTCTTTCGCGTTTTATATGTTGTTCGCGGGTTTGAAGTGCCATTCTTAATGCAGTTCCACCGGAGGCATCTTTTGAAATCCCAATAATTCGCCCGGGAATATTTCTTTTATAATTTTCTTTTGTAGCAAAATACGCTGCGTGTGGTCCGCCAAATCCCATCGGAACACCAAAACGCTGTGTGCTTCCAACAACAATATCAGCACCCCATTCGCCGGGAGGAGTTAAAAGTGTGAGGCTAAGTATATCGGCAGCAACGGCAACGATTGCACCCACCTTATGGGCTTTTTCTGTAAGTACTCTATAATCGTGTATTGCACCTTTTTCGTCAGGGTACTGAATTAGTACTCCAAAAACGTTATTGTTAAATTCGAATGAATTATGATCACCAACCACCAAATCAATTCCCAAAGGCATAGCCCTGGTTTTCATAACATCGATAGTCCGCTGAAAAACGCTCTCCGATACAAAAAATTTATTAGCACCAGCTTTTACGGTTGCCCGCGACCTTGAATTAAAAGCCATAATCATGGCCTCTGCTGCTGCTGTACCTTCATCCAACAAAGATGCATTTGCCAATGGAAGTCCGGTAAGATCGGACACCATGGTTTGAAAGTTGAGCAATGCTTCGAGGCGACCCTGTGAAATTTCGGCCTGATAAGGCGTGTACGAAGTGTACCAGCCGGGATTTTCCAGAATGTTCCGCTGAATAACACCCGGAAGAATGGTGTTGTAGTATCCAAGCCCTATGTAGGTTTTAAAGAGTTTGTTCCTGGAGGCAATATCACGCAGGTGCATAATATATTCGTATTCGTTGATACCATCAGGAATATTCAATGGTTTTTTCATTCGTATCGCCGCAGGAAGAGTTTCGTCGATAAGTTGGTTAAGGTTTTCCACACCTGCCATTTGGAGCATCTCTGGCATGTCCGCATCATTGGGGCCGTTATGCTTTCTGGTAAAATTATTTGTAAGCATTTCTAAGTTAACAATTTAAGGTAAAAAAAACGCCTGAAAACAATCAGGCCGCAAAGGTAAATTTCTTTAAAAGAAAAATGTAATGTTGATGTTAATAAAATAACACCGGATATTTAATCTTTACGATAGCAATTTATTCTCATTAAGGGTTATTTTTCATTTTAAAGAGTGCATTTTTTGTAGAAAAAAAATTGATTTTATCATTTTAACCTTGATAACAGATGAAATTATTATCAAATTTTAACCTAATTGTTTTAGTATGCATCTGAAAATAAGGGAATAAGGTTTTTGTGAGTATGTTGATATTTTTCTAACTAATGCTAAAAGCAGAAAGACATAGTTCTTAGAAAATCACGCAAAAGTGTGAACGGGATTTTATCACTTATGAAAAATTGTCCATTAAAGTTGTGAGAAATTGTGAGGATGATAGAGATGCAGGCAAAAAAACTCTATTTTTACGCATCAATAATTAAACCCTGAAAATGATGAATGAAATTGATACAGAAAATTTAGCACAAATTGCAGCGCAATATGTAAATAGTACGAGCAGGCATATTTTTTTAACGGGTAGAGCCGGCACAGGTAAAACCACTTTTTTAAAACAAATTGCTCAGAGAACTCACAAGAAATGTGTTATTGCAGCTCCCACCGGTATTGCAGCCATTAATGCCGGAGGAGTTACACTTCATTCGTTGTTGCAATTACCTTTCGGATGTTTTATTCCTTCGGAAATTCCACCAGGCGAAAGCGAATTTAGTGTTGAAGTAAACACACCTAAATCGTTGGTAAGGCAGCGGCGTTTTAACAAAAGTAAGGTGGCCATGATAAGGGAGATGGAGTTGCTGATTATTGATGAGGTAAGTATGTTGCGAGCCGATTTGCTGGATGCCATCGATACTATTTTACGTTCGCTGAGGCGGCAGCAATATAGCTCCTTTGGCGGAGTGCAAATACTCTTTATCGGCGATTTGCTTCAACTTCCGCCGGTAGTAAAAGATAATGAGTGGAGATATCTTTCGCCATTTTACAATTCGGCCTTCTTTTTCGATGCCCATGTTCTTAAAAAAAGCCAGCCTATATATATTGAACTGGAAAAAATTTACAGGCAAACCGAGCAGGAATTTATTGAGATTTTGGGGCACTTTAGAGATAACAAACCTACCAGTAAAGATTTGGATAGATTGAATCAAACCTTCGATAACGACTTTAAAACTAAAGCCGAAGAGGGATATATTTACATTACTACCCACAACTACAAAGCTGACGAAAAAAACAGAACAGCTCTCAATCAGCTTTCCGGAAAAAAGTTTGTGTATCCAGCCCAAGTGTCTGACGATTTTAAGGAATTTAGTTATCCGATCGAATACAACCTCGTGCTTAAAAAAGGGGCAAGGGTAATGTTTGTAAAAAATGATCAAAGTGGCGAACAGCGATATTTTAATGGTAAAATCGGAACAGTATCGGAGCTTGATAATGACATTATAAAAGTAGAGTTTGATGACAACGAAGACCCCGTTATTCTTGAAAGATATACCTGGGAAAACAAGAGATACACCCTGAACGAAGAAAATAAAGAGATTGAGGAAAAGGTGATTGGAACATTTTCGCATTTTCCGGTAAAACTTGCATGGGCTGTAACTGTACACAAAAGCCAGGGTTTGACTTTCGATAAGGCTGTGCTCGACCTTTCGGATGCCTTTGCTCCGGGTCAGGTTTATGTAGCTCTTTCGCGGCTAAGAACTTTAAGCGGTTTGGTGCTTTCATCGCGGCTTACCACCAATGCTCTGAGTATTGATAAGTTTGTTAGCAAATATTCTGAAAACAAAACTTCACAAGCCGAACTCAATCAAAAGCTTGAAACCGAAAGCATGAATTTTGTTGGCGAACAAGTACTCAGGGCATTTGATTTTGATATACTCAAAAAAGAACTTTACTATCACCATCGAAGTTACGACAAAGATGAGGGCAAATCGATAAAGCAAAAATCAAAGCGGTGGGCTGGCAATTTACTCGAAAAAATTAATGAACCTGTTGGTGTTTCTCAAAAATTCAGAGATCAGGTAAAAGGACTTATTGGTAAAGAATTGCCCGATATGGAATTTCTGCTCCAAAGGGTTGGTGCTGCCAAAGAATATTTTGAGCCAATTATCAAAGATTTTTCAAAACAAATTCTTGATCACATAAAGGATTTGAAAAACGAAAAAAAGGTGAAGACCTATTTGAATGAATTGAAAGACCTTGAAAATGTTTTTTTCAGACA
>JAOZRY010000179.1:0-3807 GCA_029939965.1 Bacteroidales bacterium
CTATTGATAATTTGATTAAAAAGAGCGATGACAAAATCCCATCAAAACTTGATGACAAGCAAAAAGACAAAATCAAACCGCTCTTTGAAGAATCAGTTGATAAAACAAAATTTACGGTTATGTTCGATAATCTAAGCGAAACCGATCTTCCGGTTATGATAACACAACCGGAGTTTATGCGCCGGATGAAGGATATGTCGGCCATTGGTGGTGGTGGCATGATGGGCATGGGAAACCTGCCCGATAGCTATAACCTTGTTGTTAATGCAAACCATCCGTTGGTATATAAAATGGTTCAGGATGAAGATAATGAAGATAATAAAAAATTGGCAAAACAGTTAACGGATTTAGCACTACTTTCGCAAAACCTGCTCAAAGGTGAAGAACTCACTAAATTTATAAAACGCAGTGTTAATATTTTATAATGACAATTTTTAAATAAATATGTTTTGATGGCGTTGTTTGTTTCGATAGCAAATTGCGCCATTATTTTTTTATTATTTTAATAACAATCAAACCCAAAACCCATAATAATGATTAACCCCGATCGGGTCATTGTTCCCAAATTACTTTCAGATCAAGACCTGGATGATATTAAGCAAGCCATCCTTAATGCAGAACTTGATACTTCATCTGAAATTAGAGTACATATTGAAGAATCATGTCCCGGAGATGTTATGCGTCGCGCTTCTGATGTTTTTTTGGATATTGGCATGAATAAGACCTACCGAAGAAATGCGATACTATTCTACCTCGCCATTAAAAACAGAAAGTTTGCTTTAATACCAGATTACGGAATCCTCGAAAAAGATACAGAACATTTTTGGGAAGATTTAAAAATGGAAATGCTGGACTATTTCCGTGAAAACAAATTTTCGGATGGATTAATACATGGCATTGGAAGAACCGCAGATTACCTCAGGAATATATTTCCTTACGATAAAATGAATGCCAATGAGTTGCCCAATGAAATATCATTTGGATAGCAAAAACACATTTTTTAAATTGCAAAAATTACTAATGCAAAGAATTTTAATATATTAGCACAAATTTAAATACATCAAAATTATGAGTGCATTTAACAAAGTAAAAGAATATTTATTGGAGCTGGAATACAACATTCTCTCAGAAGATTTGGAAGAGGAACTCTTTGTTGTAGAAAAAGAAGATTCCGGCATCAGCCAATTGATTATCGACTGCGAAGAACCGATATTAATTATCGAGTATCGTCTTTTTAAAATCACAAAAGGTAGTGAAGCTCTCTACATTGAGCTACTCCGCAAAAACAGGGATATCATTCATGGTGCATTTGCAATGGCCGATGATAACACACTAATTTTTCGCGATACGTTGCAACTCGAACACCTCGACATAAACGAATTAGACGGATCGCTGGAATCGTTAGAATTATTGTTAGCCGAATATGGCAACAGAATTATTGAAATCTCAAAAATGCAATAACCATGGGAATATTTAGCAGATTATTTAAAGTAGGGCAATCGGAAGCCCACGCAGTAGTTGACAAACTTGAAAACCCGATTAGATTGACAGAACAGGGAATTCGCGACCTGAAAAAAGACCTTGAAAAAAGTATGCAGGCTATGGCAGAAGTTAAAGCTGTTGCCATTCGTACCAAACGCGAACTTACCGATCATGAAAACAGAGCCATTTCTTACGAAAATAAAGCTATCCAATTATTAAAAGGTGTTGAATCAGGACGAATAAATCCCGAAGAAGCCGACCGCCTGGCCTCAGAAGCCTTAAGCAGAAAACAGGAAGCTAAAAATGGTGCTGAAACAGCTCAGGCAAACTATCAGCAATTACAAGGGCAAATTAGCCAACTCAATCGTAATGTTGACAAATTGAAATCGAACATTACCAAATACGAAAATGAGCTTAAAATGCTCAAAGCACGTTACAGGGTTAGTAATGCCACACAAAAGCTCAATAAATCGTTGGCAAATGTTGATAGCAACGGCACCATTTCGATGTTAGAGAAAATGAAAGATAAAGTTGCACAACAGGAATCGCTGGCACAAGCCTATGGCGAAATGGCTGATTCGGGCAAAAGCCTTGATGATGAAATTGATCAGGTCTTACTCGATTCACCCTCCGTACAATCGAGTGGCGAATTGGCAGCTCTCAAAGAACGGCTTCAACTAAAAGGATAAAATATGAATTTTAATTTCTTTAAAAAGAAAAAAGACCGTGAACCTGATTACGATCCGCTCCACATAAAAGTTACTGATCTCAGGCAAGGCTTTATTTTTGATTACGATATGAAATCGTGGGAAGTTGTTGAAGAATACACTTACGATTGGGGCGATAATTACTTTAGCAAAGAGTATAAAATTTCTTCAGGTGCCGACACTATGTTTTTAAGCGTGGATGAAGATGACGTTGTTGAAATAACTTTGCAAAAGAAAATCAAACTTTCATCCATCGATGGCGATATCGAAAGTGAAATTATTAGAAATAAAATACCTCCTAAAACAATTGTTTTAAAAGGTGTAAATTATAATCGCGATAGCGAATCACCCGGATATTTTAAGGAAGAAAATTCAGATAAGGACTGGCTCGAATTAATTAGCTGGTCCTATTACAACGAAGAAGAGGATCGTGTACTGACTATTGAACAATGGGGAGACCGGGAGTTTGAGGCATCGCATGGCAAAGTGATTAAAGAGTATGAGATAAGCGGAATTACTCCTTCAGGATAGGGTTAAGAATGTTAAGCAAAGGGTCTGAAAGCATTAGGCGGAGCATCAACCAAACAAGCAAAACACAAAACACAAATACTTATGAAAAAAGGTAATAATTATTTCACCATGTCATCGGCTGCAATACTCGTGTTTGTAGCAATAATATTAGGTGGATGCAGCAGTAGTGGCAGTAGATACACCGAAGAGGGTCTTGATACGGTAATTAAAGAATATCGGGATACACCCGATTTAACCATTTTACTTTACGACCAAAACTATGAAGGTAGCCGATACCAACATCAATATCAGGTTTTAATACCAAAGGCCGATTCTACCCTGGATTCGAAAGTAACACCCTTCTACACCGTTTCCGACAAATTTTTTAATGCCAACATCGACCACCTCGGCATGGAGTTGGCCAATAAAAAAAATGGTGTCGTAAGCAAAACTGTTGCGCCGGCAGGATATTCGCAATATGTAGGAAATCCGAAATATGGCCGATGGACTGAACGTAGCGGTGGCTCTTTCTGGGAATTTTACGGAAAGTTTGCTTTTATGAATTCGATGTTCCACATGTTTTCATCACCGGCAAGGTATGGCTACTATAACGATTATCGAAGAAATTATGCTTCATCAGGCAGAACCTATCGTGGCCCAAACAATTATTATGGCACACAATCGTACGCAAAAAGTAATACCGGAAAAACTACTTCATGGAATAATAAATCAAGTTCGTTTAAAAATGATGTAAGATCGAGGGTTCAAAGAAGTTCAACTGCTTCAAAGTCTAAAGTAAACCGATCATCATCCAGGTATTCAAGCAGTTCGGCAAGCCGGTCGAGAAGTGGAGGATTTGGAAAGTAGAGGGGACGTTCAATAGTCATTCGATTGGCATTCAATGGTCATTCAATAGTCATTCAATAGTCATTAAGTAGTCATTCGATCGGCATTCAGTAATCATTCAGTAATTAGATCGAAGCAAATGATAAATGAATGACGCACGAAGTGCAAATGACAAATGAATGACGCGCGAAGCGCAAATGACAAATCAATGACGCGCGAAGCGCAAATGACAAATGAATGACGCACGAAGTGCAAATGACAC
>JAOZRY010000179.1:3907-6466 GCA_029939965.1 Bacteroidales bacterium
AATGACGCGCGAAGCGCAAATGACAAATGAATGACGCACGAAGTGCAAATGACACGAACGAAGTGAGTAAATAACAGCGAAGCGAAATAACAATGAATAATAAATTACTAAATTATGGAAGAATACATATCAAACCCAAACCTGGCTCTGGCACTCGATACATTAATCTATTTAGCCAGTGCATTTATACTTTTCTTTATCGGTAAAGTTGCCTACAACATTGCCTACAAAAAAATAGATGTAAAAAGTGAACTTGTAAAAAAAGACAATCTGGCTTTTGCACTTACCAATGTAGGCTTTTATATAGGTTTGTTACTTGCAATTGGCAGCGTAATAATTGGGCCATCTAATGGTATTTTTATTGATGTAATAGATATTTTCATTTTTGGTATCCTGGCCATAATCCTTCTTCTGTTTTCTGCTTTTATCATGGATAAGGTTATCCTGGCCAAATTTAGCACTACTAAGGAAATCATCGAAGATCAAAATCCGGGAACGGGAATTGTTGTGGCTGCAAACTTTATTGCATCCGGCCTGATAATTTCGGGAGCTATGATTGGTGAGGGTAAAAATTTCTTCCCCGAAATGGCAGGTGGATACATGATTTCGGGAATTATTACAGCATTGGTTTTCTGGATTACCGGCCAGGTGGTGATGATATTAAGTGCTTTTGTTTACAACCTCATCACCCCTTACGATATTCACGAGCACATCGAAAAAGACAATATTGCTGTTGGAATTGGTTTTGCCGGAGCATTAACAGCTTTGGCAATTTTGATAAGTCATGCCACCGCTGGCGATTTTTACAGTTGGCAAGAGCATTTTACCAAAGTTGGGATTGAAGTAATCGTAGGTTTTATTTTCTTACCTGTTGTGAGAATCATCACCGACAAAATACTGCTTCCGGGCGAAAAGCTCACCGATGAAATCATCAATCAGGAAAAGCCCAATGTCGGAGCTTCCATCATCGAAGCATTTGCCTATGTGGGTGGAGCTGTGTTGATAACATGGTGTTTGTAGAGTAACCTTTGAAAAACAAAGCATTCATACTCAAATTAGCCCTGTTTGCCACGGGGCTTTCAGGTATTGTAGCAGAATATATTCTGGCTACTTTAGCAAGTTATTTTCTGGGGGATTCCATTGTACAATGGGCTTTAATTATTTCGCTGATGTTATTTTTTATGGGAGTGGGATCCCGTATCAGCAAGTACATCCACAAAAATATTTTCATCCTTTTTATTTTTACAGAATTTACGCTCTCGCTTTTCGTATCATTTTCGGCGTTAATTGCTTATTCTACGGCAGCATTCAGCATTTATGCCGGTGTAATGATTTATTCGATGTCGATGGTTACCGGACTTTTAATTGGAATGGAATTGCCCTTGGCAGTGAGGCTCAACGAAAGTTTTGAAGAATTACGTGTTAACATTTCAAGTATCCTCGAAAAAGATTATTACGGAAGTTTGTTGGGAGGATTATTTTTTGCATTTGTGGGTCTCCCCTACCTCGGACTAACTTATACACCATTTTTATTGGGATTGGTAAACCTTGCCGTGGCCATGGCCATGCTTAATTATTTCCCGACTATTCTCAAGAAACGATTACGAGTTCAGGTAAACCTGGTAGGTGTTTTTGTGCTGATAATTATTGTTGCAGGGATTTTTAATGCTAAGGAAATAATATTTTTTGGGGAACAGAAAAAATACAAGGATAAGATAATTTACTCCGAACAATCGCGCTACCAAAAAATTGTATTAACCGAGTGGCGCAACAATCATTGGCTTTACCTCAATGGCAATCTCCAGCTTTCTACCTTCGACGAGGCCATGTATCACGAAGTATTGATACATCCGGCTATGGCACTCAGCAAAACTCCTTATGAAATCCTTATACTTGGGGGTGGTGACGGTTGCGCTGCACGCGAAATTTTAAAATATCCGACCATAAAAAACATTACACTTGTTGATTTGGATCCGGCTATGACCAACCTTGCCAAATCGCATCCGGTGCTTGTTGAGGCAAACGACAGTTCGATGTTCAACCCAAAACTTACAATCCAAAATATGGATGGATACAAGTTTTTGGAAGACACAGAGCAATATTTCGATGTTATAATCATCGACCTGCCTGACCCTCGAAATGTAGAACTTTCGAGATTATATTCGCTCGAATTTTACACACTTTGCCGCCACCATCTTCGCCCAAACGGCATTTTGGTTACACAGGCCGGTAGCCCGTACTATGCTGCCGAAAGTTTTAGCTGCATATTAAAAACCATCGAAGCTGCCGGTTTATCGGCTATCCCCATGCACAACCAAATAATAACTATGGGTGAATGGGGCTGGGTGATTGCAGTAAAAGCCGATGTGCCCGATAACATTATTAAAACAAAAATTATTGAAGCCGATTTTGAAAATATTAAAACCAAATGGCTAAACAATGAGGCAGCGGGTTTAATTACATCTTTTGGTAAAGACTATTTTATCGACCCAAACGATTCTATCAAAATCAATAAAGTTCACGATCCGGTTTTGTACAGGTATTTTTTAAAAGGTTCGT
>JAOZRY010000180.1 GCA_029939965.1 Bacteroidales bacterium
CAAAAATACAGCGGGCACAAGGCAACTACAAACGGAAAGCCCGTAGCCGCCCAAATTATGATTTATGATTTACGATTTATGATTGAAACCGCAAAGCGGGAAATTGACAATAAAAATACTAATAAGCCCTAATGTTTTTATTTTCCACATAATTAATAAAGGCCATATTAACCACCTTATTACCACCGGGAGTGGGATAGTTGCCTGTAAAATACCAATCGCCTTTGTGATTGGGGAGGGCAGTATGCAAATCTTCGATGGTTTGGTAAATGATTTCAACTTTAGCTTTGGTACCCTTCGGAGTGATAATTTCTGCAATCTTTTCCGAAATTTGTTGGGGAGTGAAGGGTCTGAAAATTTCCTTTACATAATTTACAACCTTTTCTTTGGGGTAGTTAACCTGTGCTTTCGATTTATTGTACACTTCATTAATGATGTTTTCCTGTCTCGTTGATTTGAGCAAATCAATAGCTGCTTTAAAAGCCACAAAATCTCCAATCTTGGCCATGTCGATACCATAGCAATCGGGGTATCGGATTTGTGGTGCCGATGAACCAATCACTATTTTTTTTGGCCCCAGCCTGTCTAAGATACGAATGATACTTTGTTTCAAAGTTGTTCCGCGTACAATCGAATCATCAATTACTACCAAATTATCAATGCCTTCGCGAACTACACCATAAGTAATATCATAAACGTGTCCTACCAAATCGTTGCGTCCACTATCTTTCGAAATAAAAGTGCGGAGCTTCATATCCTTAACGGCAATATCTTCAACACGCGGAGAGAAGGATAAAATGGCCTTAATTTTTTCGGGGGTAGTATTGTTGCCTAACTCCAGAATCCGGTCGCATTTAATTTGGTTACAAAAATGGTTAACTTCCTCAACCAAACCCTTAAAGGCAACTGCTGCCGTATTGGGGATGTACGAAAAAACTGTGTTGTCGATATCGTGGTTGATGGCTTGCAAAACTGCTGGCGACAATGTTTTACCAAGCAATTTGCGCTCTTTATAAATGTCTTTATCGGTTCCCCTCGAAAAATAAATGCGCTCAAAAGAACAGGCTTTTCTTTCGCACGGTTTGGTAAATGATACCTCCCCGATGTGGCCATTCTTTTTAATAATCAAAACATGGCCTGGCTGTACTTCTTTTATTTCAGATGCTTTCAGATTAAAAGTAGTTTGAAGCACCGGTCGTTCCGAAGCAGCAACGGCAATTTCATTGTCGTAATAGTAAAATGCAGGCCTTATGCCCGATGGATCACGCATTATAAAAGCATCACCATGCCCTATCATACCAGCAATTGCATAACCACCATCCCATCCTTTGGCCGACCGGGATAGAATTTTTTGAATATTGAGATCAGTTGCAATTTTTTCGGAAATCTCTTTTTTTGTTAAGCCTTCATTTTTAAATTTTTGATAAAGAATTTCATTTTCTTCATCCAGAAAATGGCCGATTTTTTCAAGAATTGTAATGGTATCGGAGGTTTGCACCGGAAATTGTCCCAATTCAACCAGCTTATCAAAAAGTTCATCAACATTGGTCATGTTAAAATTACCTGCTACCACCAGGTTTCGTGTAATCCAGTTGTTTTTTCTCAGCACAGGATGTAGATTTTCAATCCCATGCCCGCCAAAAGTTCCATAGCGGAGATGCCCGAGGAACAATTCACCGGTAAAATCCAGATTCTTTTTCAGCCAGTTTACATCACGTAAAAGTTCAGGGCGGGTTTTTTCCAAATCCTGAAATGGAGCATACACATGGTTAAAGGTATCAACGATAGGTGTTGAGCTGCCGGAGCGGAAACGGCTGATGTATTTTTCGCCGGGCGAAATATCAAGTTTAATGTTGGCAATACCAGCACCATCCTGGCCGCGATTGTGCTGCTTTTGCATCATCAGATGCATTTTGTTGAGCCCGTAAAAGCTGCTACCATAATTAGACGCATAATGTTCTAATGGCTTAAGAAGTCGGAGTAAGGCAATGCCACATTCGTGTTTGATGGGTTCGCTCATGATGTGCCGGTTGTAGAGAATTACAATAATAAAATTGAGCGGCAAATGTAATAATTATGATGTCAGATTTATAATTGATATAATTGTCCTAAATAAAAACCAAAAACCAAGAGTTAATTTACTTGTCATAACACTACTCTCATTATTGCTAAACAATTAGTTTTGCCAATTAAATCGTACAATCAAACTATTATGAAAAAGAGTTTTTTTATCATTATTTTTTTGTTCACAGGTATAGTTTCTAATGCCCAATACGAAACTCCCGGCACTGGTGTAAACTGGTCGCTTGACGATTTGGTTGCAAATTCGGGTGGGGCGGTAACCATCGAAACCCCGGGGCAGTATAAAATCAATCAGGATATTACCATTTCAGATAATGATACTTTTACTATTCTCACCGCCGAAGAGATTAATGTAATGGATGGTGTTCTGATAACAATAAACGGAACTTTTATTTCGCAGCCCGAAAGTGGAATAGTTTTTTTTAAAGCCTTTACCAACTATTATTTGGGGTTTCGGTTTGATGACAGCGATGATTCGCAACTTACAAATACATATTTTAAGAAAGCCGGTGGCATAAAATTAGTTTCTTCGGATGTAACTTTTTCCGGTTGCGATTTTACCGGGTTTAATCAGGAGTATTCCACCGGTACCATTAACCTGTTTGAGAGTTCGCCTGTTATTGAGGGTTGTAGCATCACCCTCAACGATGGTCCGGCTGTAATGTCGTCGGCAAATGGCTCTTCATCTCCACAAATTTTTGATTGTGAAATACTTTTTAATGTTGCATCAAATTCTAATACACCACAGATTAATCTTGGTACATCGGGCGGTGATAGTATTAGGATTGTTAATTGTGAAATTATTGGTAATCGTGCCGATACGCTGGCAGGAGGAATTGCCATAACCACATTAATAGGTGGCTCATTAAAAGCGCGTATTCAGGGTAATGTAATTACCGATAACAGATATGGGATTACAGCTTATGGCAACAATGTTGGCTCTGTAATCCGTGGAAACGAAATTCGGGATAACAATACCCAGAATCTTCCGATGCTTGGCGGAAGTGGCATCAATTTCCAGGGCGATGCTACCAATGTGTCGGTACTTGCCGGAAATATTATTACCGGCAATTTGTGGGGAATTACCATTGTTGGCGAGGCAATACCAAATTTTGGGCAACTGGAAAGTGAAGATTATAACCCCGGCGTAAATCAGATTTTTAACAATGGAAATGAAGGAGTAGTTTACGATCTTTACAACAACACTCCAAATCCAATAATGGCTCAAAACAATTATTGGGGGACAATGAATCCTGATACGGTAGAAATGCATATTTTTCACCAGCCCGATAATCCCGCGTTGGGATTTGTAGATTATTTGCCGCTTTATAATCCTCCGGTAGGAATTGCTGACAATCATAAATCCCCTGATTTACTTATTCTTTCGGTATTTCCAAACCCGGCAACAAATCATTTTTATCTCGAAATTAATCCTGTTTTGTTTTTGGATTTTAATTTTTTCAATATTGAAGTTTGGGATGTAACAGGCCAAAAACTTAACCACATTGATGTTTCTATTGAGGCAGGTTTGTTACATGTGTATCTACCTGCCGTTTCTTCTGGTTTTGTGTTTGTAAAGGTTAACCATCACTCATGTAATCAAACCCTTAAAGTACTTGTCCGATAAAGAACACAAGAGCGTAAATTATCGGACAATATTCGTTTTTGTTCATTTGTAGTTGCCGTGCTTTATTTTCACATTTTCAAGGTTATAGCCCCGTTGGTATGGTTATAGTTAACATGTAAAAGAACAAGCCTGAATGATAAAGTTATTTGATTACAATTCCTTAATAAAGTACATGATAAAGCAATGGCATGAGTAACTTATTTGTAAAACTGGCTTTCAGAAATCTGATTAGAAATAAAGCCTTCAGCCTCATTAACATTTTAGGGCTGGCTATTGGTATTGCTACAAGTATGCTGATTTTTCAGTACGTTCAAAATGAGGTGAGTTACGACAGGTTTCACGAAAATGCAGATCAAATTTATCGTGTCAGGCTCGACAGATATAGTCAGGGCGAATTGGCTGAACAGATGGCAACAGCACCCTGTGCTTTAGGTTCTGCTATTGAAGAGTTTTTTCCGGAGGTGGAGGAAATGGTTATCCTTAGCAACTATCAGCTCGAGGGAATTTTGAGATATGAAGATAATAATTTCAGGCTCGAAAAAACCTATTTCTGTTCCGATCGGTTTTTCAATATTTTTTCATATCCCTTATTAAAAGGAAATCCTGAAACGGCTTTATCAGAACCATTTTCTATTGTTTTATCCGAAGCACTTTCGGGAAAGTTATTTGGTGATGCTGACCCGGTTGGAGAAGTTTTAAAACTCAACAATCGGGTTTCGTTAAATGTTACAGGAGTTTTTGAGGATACCCCGGATAACACCCATTTGAGGTTTCAGGCACTCATTTCGATGGAGACCATGTTCAGGTTGTATGGCGAAAACTTTAGAACAACATGGTGGGCCGATGTAATGCTAACTTATGTAAAATTGGTGGATGGAACAGATGCCACCGGATTCGAGAAAAAACTTAATGAGTATGTTCAAACTCGATTTGCCAAAGAATTGAAGGAGAAAAACATGGGTATGGTGTTTCATTTGCAACCGCTCAAATCCATTCATCTTTTTTCCAATTATCCGCAAGAAACGGAAGTAAATGGAAATGGAAAATCGGTATATTTTTTACTAATAATTTCTATTCTCATCCTCATTATAGCGTGGGTTAATTACATCAATCTCTCCACAGCACGATCGATGGAGCGTGCAAGAGATGTGGGCTTGCGTAAAGTATCGGGAGCCACCCGGTTGCAACTTATCCGGCAGTTTCTCATCGAATCATTAATAATTAACCTGATCTCAGTTTTGGTTGCCCTCGTCATTGTTGAAATCTCACATCCCTTTTTCAGTCAGCTTACGGGGTTAAACGTTACGCTCGACCTGTGGCACAAACCAATATTCTGGGTTTTGTTCGCCGTGGTGATTGTTGCCGGATCACTGTTATCAGGCCTTTACCCTGCTTTTGTACTATCCTCATTTAAACCCATTACAGTTTTAAAATCTAAAACTATCAAGAGTAGTGGTGGTATGATCCTGCGTAAGGGACTTATCCTTTTTCAGTTCGCAATTTCATTATCGCTAATAGCCGGAACTATTACCATCAAAAGGCAAATAGATTATATGCAGGGACGAAATCTTGGTGTTGATATTAAACAAACCCTGATTGTAAAAGCCCCGGTTAGTATTGATTCGACATGGGTCGTCAGGCAAAAAACTTTTAAAGCTGACATGCTCAATAATCCATCAATCAGTAAAATTTGTGCTTCATATTTTGTGCCTGGCGATGTGGTTTGGTTCACGAATGCCTACATCCGAAAAAGCAATAATGATGGTAATGATTCCCGAACCCTCAGTGTAATACATGTTGATCATGATTTTATTGATTTCTACAACCTGGAGCTTCTTTCGGGCAGGAATTTTATTGAAGGAAATCAAAATGATTTTTTATGTCATATAATCAACCGGAAAGCGATGGAGCTTCTTGGGTTTGAATCTCCCGAAGATGCATTGGGACAAGAGTTGGAAACGCCAAACTGGAATATGACCAAAAAGATTGTTGGTGTAATCGAAAATTTTCATCAACAATCTCTTCGCGAAAATTACGCTCCCACAATTTACACTTACTTATCAAACCCAAGGTGGTCGAAGCAATATTCAGTAAAAATTCATAGCGAAAATTACAAAGAAACTATTGCCAATATCGAGAAGAAGTTTATGGAAAGTTTTCCGGGAAATACCTTTGAGTATTTTTTCCTTGATTCTCATTTTGACAAGCAATACAGTGCCGACAGAGAATTTGGTAAAACCTTTGGCATATTTGCGTTTGTGGCAATTGTTATTTCTATAATGGGCTTGTTTGCCCTTGCCATGTATTTTACTATTCAGCGGAATCGTGAGATTGCTATTCGAAAAGTTTTAGGTGCCAGAGTTTCCGGATTATTTCTTTTGCTATCGCAGGAATATTTTAAACTATTGGGTCTTTCAATTATTGTTGCACTACCTATGGCGTATATTATTATGAATAACTGGCTCGATGGATTTGCTTACAGGATTATAATTGGGTGGTGGTTTTTTGTTATTCCTATTCTGCTGATGAGTTTTGTGGTTTTCGCTTCAGTTATTTATCAAATTATAAAAACGGCCAGGCTCAATCCTGTTGATTCCTTGAAATACGAATGATGAAGCGTTCAAGGGTATCCTCCAGTATCCCCGGAATATCAAGGGGTTACTGAGGTGGATACTTTCAAAAAAACCGGATTCGCCTTTTGTATGGGCATAACTTTACCCAACGTTTTACACTCTCTTAGCTAACC
>JAOZRY010000849.1 GCA_029939965.1 Bacteroidales bacterium
CTGTTGTGTAATGAACTCCTGGCGCTTTGTAAGCTGGTCTCCAACCTTTAATTCAGGGTATATTTGATCATAATGTCGTTTTACAAAATGATTTTTACCAATTGAGGATCCACATCTACCTTGTTCTTTTGTAAACACAACAGAACTTTTTTTACATTTTGTGCACCTGTTAAATCATAAGACCAGACCCTGCCATCCTTGAGATGGACTTCAAGCAATGGATCATTCCGGCTGGCATTTAAAAGCGTAGGCCCCAAAGCCCGCCAATTTAACAGGCTGATCAAAAAACCGAATCGTACCAACCATTTTGAAGATTTCCAGTGCCCGAGTTTAACTGAGTTAATATCAGCAGGAGAGATAACCTCCACTCCTACAGGTGCAAACCTCTTAACTTGTTCAGAAGAACAAGTAAGGCCAAGAGCTGCATATTTTGCCCCTGTGTAGAGCATATAAAAACCAAAAAGTGTAAAACTCCATAAAACACATGAAACAAGAATAAGATTACTGGAAAACAGAGTGAAAATTCCTCCTGAAGCTCCTGATAATCCAACACCGAGGCCTAATGCAAAAAAACCACCTATAAAGAGCAGACCGACAATATCAGGCCCGATTACAGCGCTGAACCCTGCTCCGTAATGAAGAGTATCATCGGAAAAATTATAACGCGGTAAAAAAGTATAAAAAAGAATACCGATTAATAATAAAAAAGGGCTCCATAGATAATATGGTGTTTTATAATTATCTGGCGCTTGTTTAAAGCTGTAATCTCTGGGAAACAGCCTCCTGATACTTATAAAATTATCTCCCTCTCCCTCTTTAAGATAAATTTCAGGCATCTGCATTGAAAAATAGGGAATAAATTGCAAAATTGTTTGACTGTTGGATTTAACAAAACCAGATGCGGAAGATCCGGTGATAGCTGCAATATTTTGCCATTGGTCAGAAGATACTGAATAAGTTTTATTTCTTGTGACTTCCTCAATATATTGAGATATTGATTTGCCTTTATGCTTCCACGGGTAAGGATGATGCTCCAGCTCATACTTAAAATCGACACGTTCTACTAAATAGAGTGTGTTTGGAGGCGCAAACCATGCAGTAACAGCTGCAATAGTAAATAGAATTATAAATAGTCGTCTCAATGTTTCCATGATGAAAGAGCTATACTTCTGAACTTAATTTTTGTCAACAATTTAAGCAGTCCACGGCCGGAAACTACAAATATGCCCAATTGCAGTGTTGAAAAAAACCTAAAGAAATTGTTGTTAATTTTATATTATGGTTTTATATTCACTCTTCAGATGTATTTACAAAAATATAACAAGGATTTTACAGTATGAAAAGACTTACTCTGTTGACACTGATCTTTATTTTTACACCTCTTCTCTCTTATGCTACAGTCATAGGAAATTCCATTGTTCCCGATAACACTCTAAAGTGGGAACGTCAGCAGGATCTTGATGATATTTTTAATGGAAAATTTATTCTTGTTAATAGTGCAGATGGCCAGGAGATATTACTTTCGCTGCCGGATAAAGGAGTTGAAGTTAAAAAAGGTAAAGTGTTTGATACCATAATCAAAAAACTTCTTAAAGTGAACCCGGACAGCTCTGGAGATGATATTAAAAGTTTAAATTTTGGAGGAAGAACCTGGTACGGGGTGGGAGTGAAAGATGAGGATATGCTCTATTACACAGGGTTTATAAATTCAGGTCTGATCATCTATTCTGTTGATATTATTCTTGATGCTTCAAAGAGTATTCCTG
>JAOZRY010000850.1 GCA_029939965.1 Bacteroidales bacterium
TTGGGGATAAGGTGTCTGAGTATGATATGACCATTAGAAGCGGAAAAAGATTTGGGTTCAAGTTGAGGTCGAAAGGAAAAGTTGGTATAGATTACATCCGGATATTGAGGTAAGAAAATAATAACTTTATTGTAACGGTGGTTACTGTAATGGCGGTTACTGTAATTGAATGTCACAATCAAATAAATGAGCTTTTTTAGATCGGATTTAACCATTTAACAACTATTTTCAAAATAGTAAATTTTGGTTCATCCTATTACATATCATCCATCGAGAATCCGGCATATTCAATTTCATAACCGGATAATTTTCCAATGACCTCTGCTGATCGAAGTTTTAACTGGTCGAAATTGATTTTGCTTTTATTGCGTTTGACCTCAGCAATCAGGGCTGTTTTTTCAAATTCATTAATGGCAACAATGTCAAGTTCGTTTTGGTTGCGGGCACTCCAATACCGGCCTATCTGTGAAAATTTATTGGATAAGGCAAGTTTTTCACGAAAATATTTTTCCAAAAACGGTCCGCTAAAAGTTGCAAAATCCCGTTCAACTATTTTTCTAACATAATTGTAATTGCCAATTTCCACAGCAGTACGGTACTTGTAAACAAAGCGGAACCAGAAGTTAAGGAAATTATCTTCGATCATATATTTTACTGACCTTGAACCTGGCTTCGAAAATATTGGCCTGATACTTTTGATGATCTGATATTCGTTTTCAAGCTTTTCGAGATATCCCCCAATGTTTTTTTCAAGGATAGATTCTATTTCGCCCCTGGATGTTTTTGATGAAGAAATTAAAGATAATATTGAAAAGTAGGTGGTGTATCCTCTTCCAAATTCCTCTATTAACACATTTTTTCCCTCCTCCATCAATAATGAGTTTTCCCTGAATATTTCGTCTAACATCATATTTAACGAAAAGCAATTTTTATCGGCAAACAGTTCGACATATTTGGCAACACCACCTGTTAAAATATAAAATGCAAGTAAATCATCAGGAGAGTAATCCGGCTTGTAATCGCGCAATATTTGATTTTGGGTTATAATCGAAAAGGGTTTCAAATATATTTTTTCATTGGCACGGCCAAACAAAGGTTCCTTAGAGTTTTCAAAAATCTTTTTCATTAAGTTATAAACCGAACCACTCATCACCAGATTCAATTTCGAGCGGTTTTTATATCGGTCCCAAAGGTTTTGCATTTCGCTGTAAACGGCCTTATTTATCTGGTTAAATTCCTGAAACTCATCCAGCACAAGTGTAAATGGTCCATTTTGAGAAATCACAAGCAGGTATTCGATTAATTTGGAAAAGCTTTTAAACTCCCCTAAAACCGGCTGACCCAATTTC
Organism: Bacteroidales bacterium; assembly: GCA_029939965.1. Taxonomy (GTDB): domain Bacteria; phylum Bacteroidota; class Bacteroidia; order Bacteroidales; family 4484-276; genus SABY01. Next base: position 1,350 of record JAOZRY010000850.1, read on the forward strand.
AATTCTATCTCCTCCATAAATTCGATGCATAACAGTGCTTCGTTTTTACGTGCAATAAAGAAGTACAAGGTTTTTTCATCCTTGAAAGCCTCGGTCATTAAGCGTGTTTTACCGATGCGCCGCCGTCCGGTAATTACCGTCATTTTTGCCGATTGCCCCGACATTTTTCGGGTATCTTCCAAAAGCTGCAGTTCCGCCTCACGATCATAAAATTTCATAGATTACGTTTTTTGATGACATTCAATAAATTGGCCACAAAAATAATAAATTTATTGTAACCACGGTTACTGTAACAGTGGTTACTGTAATGGCGGTTACTATAATAGTGGTTACGATAAGGCAATGCTGAATGAGAATGCAATACTCCAGAAGGTTTTGCCGGATTGTGTCGATTTTTTGCTCATCTGTTTCATCT
>JAOZRY010000181.1 GCA_029939965.1 Bacteroidales bacterium
ACTGGGCCATCAAAGGCCGGATCATATCCTACATATAATAATTTTATGAATAATCGGAAAAGTAAAACCTAACAAAGGTAATTACTATCTAAGATCAAAATCTAAATAAACATGAAAAAGATAAATGTATATTTTATAGTAGTTATTATAATATTTATATTTAATTCATGTCAAAACCATTTGAGTTTAGATAAAATTAAAAATAGTAAGTGGCTCTATTATGATTTTGGCAATTGTCAAGATGTATATTCATTTAAAGACACAACATTTATAACTAATAGTTGTGAAATAATGGAATCTTTCAGGGGGGGGGATTGGATTAATAATGACACTATTTATATGTTGATTCCAAAGCCTTTCAAGATGAAAATATTAGTTAGTGGAGATTCAGTGGAAGTATTTTCACAAAAGCTTCATAGCTATCGACCTACATTGGAAAAATTGTTATATAAGAACGACACATTATTTTATACAGCAGTTTATGATAATTATCTTGAAGAGAACCAGAGCAAGCATACAGATTTTGAGATAAAGTATTTAACAAGAATACAGTAACAAGGCAAACAAAGTAAAAACCCCGCTCCCTCAGATTTGCAACCCGAGTGCCAGTAAACTTTCAAAATGCCTCTAAAGCCAATCATATTATCACTACCTTTTACTTTTATCAAACACCCTGCAAACCATCAACTACAGCTACAATATCCGTAACTGGCTTACCAATATTAACGATGATACGGCGTTAGGTAACGATATGTTTGCACTGAGTTTAGGATACACCACCAGCATCAACCCACAGTTTAATGGCAACATTGCAACTATGCAATGGGCAACAGAACAGTTTGGCGTAAACACTTACAACTTTGATTATGACGATGCCAACCGTATTACTTAAGCCGAATTTACAGGCTAACTATTCAAAATCAGGATACAATAAACTGGCTTTCAAAAATGCTCTTATTAATAAAAAACTATCACTGGTAAAAGATGAAATTATTTTAATGCCCTTCGTGGTATCCATTAACCATCGAACGGAAATTAGATGTGGCGGTTTTGCCGAATGTGCAAAAATACAGATGTACAAACAGAAAAATAGAAACTATAAATCCACCCGCACTGTGGAGAAGTGCGGTGAGTAAAATCCCACTAAAACCAAAAAAATTCAACCATATTGTTTCCGGAAACAGTAATGCCCAGCCCGTTATAAAAAGTATGGGCATAAATAAATACAATATAAATACATAAGCAAACTGTTGTAATGGGTTGAATTTTCTTTTTTTATTTACAGGATAAGGCGGTTTATCGCCTTTGTAAACACCTATTGTATAATAGATAGCTTGTTTTGTAAGTCTGTTTATAAGTTTTTTTAATTTTATCCGGTAGAACTTTCCGTTTCCGGTGGTTATGTTTCCAATCACAAATATAAAATAGCAAATAGTGAGTATTACCCCGGCAACATTATGCCATGTAACTGCTAAATCGAAACGGATGAAAGGCCTGTCGGGGTTGGAGTATTGCATACTTACACCAGTAAGTATAAGTATAATAATCATAATGGCATTGATTGCATGCCATATTCTCAACCAAACCGGATACATATATAATCTTTCGCTCATAACTATTTCTTGATTATTATTCGTAAAAACCCATGAATCACAATGCCTGCAAGCGTAATTCCGAAAATGATTATACTAATTAGGTTTAGCCAATAATTTCTGGTTGCACCAATAACGTACGATTCATTAATGATCACCGCATTAACAAAACCTTTTTCGCTGCGGCTTTCGATAACCTTATGTTTGTATAGAGTAGAAAGGAGCAATGTGTTTTTAGAATGGCACTCAGCGCATTTTTTAACAGCCTGGTCGGCAGGCAATACGTTATGAGCTACTAATAATGAGTCGTGTACCTGATTATGACATTCGATGCAGCGCACTTTGTTAAAATGTAACCCCTGATTTGGTAACCAATCGTGCTGCACAATTAGTTCTGATTTTTTGTTTTCGCTCAATAGTTGGAACTTGTTCTGGTTGGTATGGCACGAAAAGCAAACATTATTTGCATAGGCAACAATTTCACGGATACTTTTTCCATTGCGTACATTTAAACTAAACGAGTGAGGGTCGTGGCATTTCCAGCAGGTAAAATCTTCAATTTTATCTGAAGTGTGAACACTCGACAAAAATTCCTCTTCGATGATTTCAAACTTAAAGTGTTCATATTTTTCTTCACCACCATGGCAATCGATGCAAGTATAAATGGGTTCATACCGCAGGTCGCCGGGATGGGGAAACTCTTCATAATCTGCCGAGTGACAATCAGTACAATAAAATTTGTTGTGCGACCCCTTATAAAAATCTCCTGAATCGACCATGTAAAAAGGGTTCATCATCTTTTTTACATCTCTCTCTATCCAGTCGTTATAATAGGTGTAAATAGTTTGTCCGTGACACCTGAAACATTTCTGATTGGCATCCCGGTTTTCAAAGTCATCTGCCGTTGCCGAAAAGGGAACAAAGAAAAGGAGTAGCCACAGAATCAAAAAATATTGTAAAGCTTTGGAAAATTTCATAGGATTATTCTTGAAGAATATGCCGGGCTTTTTTTTCAGGAAATATGCCCGGCATAAAATAATTTACGGTTTCATGTTTCTCATGTAAAAAATTAAAGCCCAACGCTCTTCCTCGTCCGTAAGTTTCTTTTCGTAATTGGGCATATCATCGCGGCCGATAAATGACTTATAATACATGGCACCATCACTCTGTGTATGAAAAGCATCTGAGGTAAAATCACCCGGAAATGTTTCCATCTCTCTGGCTTTTGGGCCATCGCCTTTACCTTTACTGCCATGGCACGATTTGCAATGCTTCGACCACAAAATTTTACCTAATCGTTGCATATCCTTATTATATTCATCATACGGATTAACTTTCTTTTCATATTCGGCAGGAACATCCCATGGAGCCGGCTGCTTTTGTTCCTGTGGAATAACAAACGACATCAGAAAGAAAACACCGGCAATTAGTGTTGTTAATATCAAGAAATTGATTTTTTTCATCTTATTTATAATTTATAGTTTTATAAAAATTTGTTATTTAGTGTGAATGTAGTTTATTTTTAAAAGCCCCACAACCGTGTAATAGTAAATCCAAACATCAAATCTGAAAACCCATTGGATAGATCAAATTTATTGTATGTGTAATTATCCTGTGGTAAAATTCCATTGGCAGAGGTTATATATATTTGGAATGCGTGAGTACTTGTTGAAACCTCATATCCCACACCAAAATTTGGTTTTGCAGCTTCAAAATCGTGTTGCTCAGATATCGACTCAATTTTTAAAGGAATATCATACTGGAAAAGGAAGGATGATTGTGGTGAAAAATTAATACGTCCGTTAAAACCAATCCCTATTACATCATGGTTCATGGTTGAATCAACTGAGTTGTAATGGCTAAAGCTGCTATGTACCTGCAGCGATAACCAATGATTAATTTTACGACCTACAATGAGTTGGCTAAAATAAGATAACCGGTTTGAGAATTTGTAATCGGTTCCAAAGGCACTCTCATTCCTACCATCGATGGCCATATTAGCATAAACTGTAACAGCTACCGGGATCGTATTTTTTCGGGTTTGTTGCAATACGGCATATTTAACATTAAAATCGCTGTACATGTTTTTTAATGTAAGCCCGTAACCAACCTGTAAATTATCCAAAATGCTATAATTAAAGCCATTCCTGATGTTAGCTCCCGGAGCATAAAGACCCCATATATCTGTAGATCCATTATCCATTGTACCAAATCTGTGTTGGATACTCCATTCGAGTGTGTTTTTTGATGGAATTACACATGTTTGATTGTCGATTAACCATCCACTTGCAAAAGGATACCTTACTGGTTTATCCTTTGGTGTTGATTCTGTTTCGTCCTGTGCCGTGAGTTGTAAACAACCAAATAGTAAAACCATAAATCCTGCTATATACTTTTTCATATTTGTCAAATTTTATTTAGTTATTTTTAGCACCCTGAGTAATCCACTGCAAAATGATTTGTGCCTCGGTATCGGTAGCGTATTTATAATTGTGGTCGCCGGTAGTGGGATGAGGGAAAGTATAAATCTTACTTGCCTCAGGGGTTGTAGTATTGTACATGCCAAGTGATGTAAGACTGTTGTATGCATTTGCAGCGGTCAGGTCGAGTTGATGAATTCCTCCCGGCTTATGACAATTTGTGCAATTGTTACTTTCCCAAATTGGTGCCACCTGAGTTGCAAAATAAATAGTGTCGGCAGGTATTGGGGGAGGCGGTCCCGGTTCAGGTTTTATAAAGTCGTATTCGCAAGAGGCAAGCATGCTGATTATTATTAACAATACAGCAAACTGCATTAATCTGAAAAATTTCATAAAAATTGTTTTTTGTGAATAATTTCCAAAAATAAAAAAAAAGGCTTTCTAATAAAATGAAGCCTTTTTTTTTTGGAAAAATATGTTTTTTTAATTAAAAACAGCAATCGAATTGATAAGCATTGTTTTAATATATGCCGGATTATGAATTCCACCACTCCTGTCGTCCAATATCCATAAATAATTATAATATGCACCAACCTGATTCAATGTATATGATCCCGGAATAATTTGGTCTGATTCAGTATTCCACATGCCATTATCAATAAATTTTTGCTTTAGCTGATCCATCATATCTCCAACATCATTTTGGATGTTTTTATAATTAAAATCTGTAGCATCCTCGTGGCATTCGGTACATGCGCTAATAGGAGTATGCCAGGTATGCCCACCTTCTTGTTCATCAGTATTTGCGGTTGCACTATGCATGTGGCATGAGGTACAAGAAGCTCCGGTACGGTGAGCCGATGAACCGGCTTCCGGGTAACCTGCTCCGATTTCGAATGCTCCAATTCCTTCGAGTGTTGTTGAATGTGGCCCATGATGAGGCCCCCAGTATGGGCTTGGAATAAGAAATGAATCAGCAGAAGCAATTTCAGGGCCGGGTGTTCTTGGCTGGTGACAATTTACACATAAGTTAGAACTTCCTCCCATATCCAGTACAACGCTTTGCGATGGTTCCATTTCGGTGAACATGATAAGTTCAACAGGATCAGTGGTGCGAAGGGCATAGTCAGTCCCGTCATTTTCAAAGTCCAGAGTACTGTGCATGTCATGGCAAGCAACACAGCTTACAGGCCATGCATTTTGCAAACCATTAGTATCAGCATACGTCAGTTCGCCAGTGTATTGCCATTCTACAAAGCCTTGCTCTGAGTGGCAGCCGGCGCAACTACGACGATTTGGCCCCTCACTGGCATATTGGTAAATTGTTTGTCCGGTGTACATCATATTGCTGTTGAAGTGCGTTGACATTTCATACTTTGCCGTAACAGCTTCTTTTTTTGCCAGGGTATGACATTGGATGCATGATGCATTACCATCTACCCCGTCAGTACCATCAGTACCATTAGTGCCATCAGTACCTGCAGTTCCTTGTGGGCCTGCCGGACCTTCTTTTGTGCAACCTGCTGCAACTGCCAAGGCAAGTAGCATTAGCATAAAAATGTGTGATAATTTGAATCTTTTCATAAGTGTAATTTTAGTGTAATATTTAGTTTAGAATTTGGTTAGTATTTCGCTTCAAAAGTAATATTTACTAATCAAAACCATGAAGAGAGACAGATAACATACCTCAATGAGAAAACAGTATTTATCACTGTAAGCATTGATATTGATCAACCATTTCATGATTAATGTTAATGCAAGAGATCGGTTATCTGATTTAATTACTATTTTTGTCGTTTCGCCTTTTAACATAACTAATTATATGATGACCCCATTTAAGAAATCGTCAAATTGTATTAACTGTAACGAATGTAATCGTAAATCTCCACTGTTTAGCTTGCTTAATAATGAGGAACTGGCCGAAATAAATCAGGATCGTTTTGAAGCCTCATATCGGAAAGGTGAGATGATTTTTAAGCAAGGGTCGGCATCTTCGCATATACTTATGCTTACAAGCGGACTGTCAAAAATTTATCTTGAAGGCAACAATAATCGTGATTTGATTATTAAAATCATAAAACCGATTCAAATGTTTGGTGGGCCGGGAATTTTTCTGGATGGAAGAAACTATTATTCTGCAACCGCACTTACCGATTCGACAATATGTTTTATTACTCAACAAAAATTTAAAAATGCAGTTAGGTCAAACCCTGATTTTGCCGAAAGATTCATTGAACACATCAACAGAAATGCCATATACAACTTTGGAAGGCTTATGGATTTAACCCAAAAGCAGATGCCTGGTCGGGTTGCTGATGCTTTTCTTTATCTTAGTACAGAAATTTATAATTCAACAATTTTTAATATTTCGCTTACTCGTCAGGATCTTGCGGATATGACCAATCTTTCCAAA